>CALVXZ010000001.1 GCA_944371785.1 uncultured Clostridia bacterium
TAGGGATTTGTGTCGGATTCAACCAAACCGTCGCGCAACTTTACTATTCTGGTGGAGTATGTATCGGCAAGCTCGTTATTATGCGTGACCATAATAACCAATCTGTCTTTCGCCACCTCTTGAAGCAGTTCCATGACCTGCACGGAAAGTTTGGAATCCAACGCGCCCGTAGGTTCGTCCGCAAGCACGATCTTAGGATTGTTGACCAACGCTCTGGCTATCGCGACGCGCTGCATCTGTCCGCCGCTTATCTGGGAAGGCTTCTTCTTTAATTCCTCGCCCATGCCGACGCGTTCCAAAGCCGCGATTGCCATTTTCCGTCTTTCGCCCTTTTCTACTCCGGAAAGACTCAGGGCAAGTTCTACGTTTTCAAGAACCGTCAGGTGCGGTATCAGATTGTAGTTTTGGAACACGAACCCTATCGTGGCGTTCCTGTAAGCGTCCCACTGTTCCGATTTGAAATCTTTTGTGGAAGTGTTCCCTATGACCAGATTGCCGGTCGTGTATCTGTCCAAACCGCCTATTATGTTCAACAGAGTGGACTTTCCGCAGCCCGAAGCCCCGATTATCGAAACGAATTCGGATTGTCTGAAAGCCAGGGAAATTCCGCGAAGCGCCCTTACGCTGTAATCGCCCATTTCAAATACTTTTGTTACGTTTGTTAATTTAAGCATCTTGAAACCTCTTATCTTACGTTACAAAACCTTAGCCCATTTTTTCGTTAAGTTTTTCGCCGCCAAGAACGTGAATGTGTAAATGACCTACGGATTGACAGCCGTTTTCGCCTTTGTTGGAAACGATCCTGAATCCGCCGTCTAATCCGAGTTCCGATATCAGTCCGGACAGCTTCTTGAATATGTTTCCCAACGCTTCCGGATCCTTTTCAGCCATATCGGCGATATCGGTATAATGCTTTTTCGGCATCATCAGATAATGTTTTGCGGCTTGCGGATTAATATCCGCGATTATCAAAATATCTTCGTCTTCGTAAAATTTGGCAGAGGGTATTTCGCCTGCAATAATTTTGCAAAAAATACAATCACTCATTTGTAATTTCTCCTTTTAATCCGTCGGAATAAATTCCCGTCGGGATTATTATACCATACTCTGCGCGCGTGACTACATAAAATTTAATATAATATTCGGAATATCCCGTGGAAAACCCGTCGTGCTCCGTTTCGAATACGACGTGTTGCCTGACGGGGATCATCTTTTCCAGATACTTTCGTTTCAGCGTTTCCTTCAGTTCGTAAAGTCTTTCTTCGCGTGCTTTTACAGATTCTTTAGGGAGCTTTTTGAAACCGTAAGCCACGGTGCCCTCCCTGGCTGAAAACGGGAAGATATGTATATCGGAAAATTCGGCGGCTTCCGCCAAAGCCAGCGTCTTTTCGAAATCGGCGTCGCTTTCGCCGGGGAAACCGACAATTATATCGGTAGTCACCGAAGCCAAAGGGAAATATTTTCTGATCAGAGCGATCTTTTCCATATATTCCGCGGCGGTATATTTCCTGTTCATGGCTTTCAGAACGGCGTCGGAGCCGCTTTGCAAAGACAAATGGAAGTGCGGACAGAATTTTTTAAGTCCCTTCAGCGAAGACAGCAGTTCGTCGTCAATTCCCTCCGCATAAAAAGATCCCAATCTTATCCTGACGTCCGTGTCTTTCAGCGCGCGCATAAGTCCGGATAAGGACTCGCCGTTATCTGTTCCGAACGCGGAAAGATTAATGCCCGTGATGACGATTTCTTTGACGCTTTCGGACAGCTTTTCTATTTCCCTTACGCTGTCGGCGACGGTCCTGCTGCGCGCTCTTCCCCTTAAATAAGGTATGACGCAATACGAACAGAAATTGTTGCAGCCGTCCTGTATTTTCACTAAAGCCCTTGTTCGGGTAACCGAAGGGAGACAAACGGGGTATTCAAATTCGGTTTTTGGATAAAAATCATATTTGAACAAAGCGTTCAGATTCTTTACGACGTTGTATTTTCCGCCGACTCCGGAAAGATAGTTTACCTTCTTGTCCAAATAAAACGAAGGACTTTTTTCCGAAGCGCACCCGATTATGAAAATACGCGCGTCCGGATTGAATTTTCTTACTCTGGAAATGATCTGCCGCGACTTTCTTTCGGCTTCGGCAGTCACCGCGCAGGTATTGACGATGTATGCGTCGGCATATTCCAATTTTTCGGTTACGGAAGCCCCCTTTTCGGTCAGCGCGCCCGAAATTTCGTCACATTCGTATTGGTTTGTCTTGCATCCCAGGTTGAAAACCGAAACGCGGAGTTTGCGAACGGTTTTCAGCGCCGTCCATTCGCCTTCGTCGGCTCTTTCGACGGTTTCAAAGCCCATAGCCGCATATTTTTCAATGACTTCCCCTGCCCTGGAGGAAAGTATCCCCGAAAGGATACAAACGCCGCCTATCTCCGTCACTCTGCCCAGATCGGGAAGCAGTTTTATCAGAATATCCGCCGTCAGATTGGCAAGTACGGTTTCGAAACGGCTATCGATACCGTCCGTCAGCGAACAAAGTCTTACTTCTGTAACGTCGCCTACGCCGTTCAGCGCGGCGGTTTCCTGCGCGTCTTTTACTGCCTCCGGATCGAAATCGGTCATCAAAACTTTTTCGGCGCCGGCTTTTGCCGCGGCAACGCCCAGGACGCCGCTGCCCGTTCCTATATCCAAAACCTTTTTGCCGCCGACCTCTCCCGCCATAAGCCTTAAGGCAAGTCTTGTGGATTCGTGCGTTCCCGTCCCGAATGCAGTGGATGGATTTATAAGCACGCGGAATTTACCCTCGGCGGGAGGGTTTTCTTCGGCAAGCCAAACGGGCGCAAGTTCCGTGTCGCCTTCGATCCTTATCTTGTAAAACTTTTTCCAGGAATTTTCCCAATCTTCCTCTGCTCCGGAGGAAATTTTAAAGTCCTTATAAACCAAAAAAGGGTAGGCTCCCAGCGCCTCCCTGACTCTGTTTTCCAAATCGTCGCCGTCGTTGAATACGCCTTTGACGACGCAATCTTCTTCCGTGAAAACCCTGTCGTCCACATAGTCCCAATTCATGGGGTCGCGTAAAACTTCCTCTATGTCGCGGACGTCGTCGATCTCGACGCCGGAGGCGCCTGCCGCCCACATAGCATCGGCGGCAAGCTCCTGAAATTCGCGTTCCGTCTTAAAGCTGACTATAAAATACATCAGTCCAAAGTTCTCACTTTCTTATTGTACTTTTCTACTTCGTCGTATTTTGCCGATCTGTCCAGCTCGTCAAAATACTGTTTCAGATCTTTACGCTGTTTCAATCCGATATCCTTAGGAATATCGACTTTCACTGTAACAAGGATATCGCCGTAGGCGTTTCTTCTGAGGTCTTTTACGCCCTTTCCTTTCACCTTGAACAAGGTTCCGTTCTTTGTTCCGGCAGGAATGTCAAAGCGCACGGGCTTATCCAAAGTAGGTATTTCCACGGTGTCACCGAATACCGCCTGGGTAACGGTGATCGGCAAATCCAGCAAAAGATCGTTTCCGCGCCTGGTAAACAGCGGATGCGGTTTTACCCTGAATACCAGGATCAGGTTGCCGTTCGGTCCGCCGTTGTAACCGGCGTTGCCTTCGTATTGCTGATTCAGCATCTGTCCGTTGTCTACGCCCGCAGGAATATTAATTGTGACTTTGCGTTGTTTTCTTATCCTGCCTTTGCCTTTGCAATCGGGACAGGGATCGGTGATGATTTTTCCCGTGCCTCCGCACATATCGCAGACGCGCTCCGTCTGCATTACGCCCAACATGGTGCGTTGCTGAACGACAATCTTACCTCTGCCGCCGCACTTGGTACAGGTTTTTATACCGTTGGCGTTCTTTGCGCCGGTACCGCCGCAGGTCGGGCATTTTTCTATGCGCGAATAGACCACCTCTTTTTTGCAGCCGAAACAGGCTTCCTTGAAAGTCAGCACCGTTTCCAATTCAATGTCGTCGCCCTGCCGCGGTTGATTCGCAGCCCTGCCGCCGGAAGAAGATCCTCCGCCCGAGAACGCGCTGAAGATATCGCTGAAAATGTCGCCGAAGCCCCCGAATCCGGACGAAGTACTAAAGCCTTGTCCGAACGGATTGAATCCGGCTCCGCTCATATCCGGTCCGTTCTCGTTGCCGTATTGGTCGAAAGCCGCTTTCTTCTGAGGATCGGACAACACGTCGTAAGCGTATTGGATCTCCTTGAATTTCGCTTCGGCTTCCTTTTTCTCCTTTTCCGGAGCGGTGGCATAGACGTCCGGGTGGTATTTTTTTGCCAAACGACGATACGCGGACTTAATTTCGTCCGCGCTCGCCGATTTATCTACGCCTAAGATGTCGTAATAATTTTTTGCCATTATCTGTTTTTAGGTTATTTAATATCGTCGGGGTCAACGTTTATCGTAGTGCCGTCGTCGGAAGCCGATTGCGCACCGCCGTTGGCGGCATCGGCCTGCGCCTGGCTGTACAGCTTCGTGAAAATCGGATTGGTGGCTTTGGAAAGCTCCTCGGTAACGGCTTTCACGGCCTCTACGTCCTCGGCGTTCTGGAGTTTTTCTTTTGCGTTCTTGGCAGCTTCCGTCAAAGTGTTCTTGTCTTCTTCGGAAAGCTTGTCGCCCGATTCGGTGACCGCCTTTTCGACAGCCAGCACCAATTGTTCTGCCTGGTTCTTCATATCGACGAGGTCACGTCTCTTCTTGTCCTCTTCGGCATATTTTTCAGCTTCCTTAACGGCGCGGTCGATATCTTCTTTCGACAGATTCGAAGAAGCCGTTATGGTGATATTCGCCGACTTATTGGTGCCCTTATCGACTGCTGTAACGGAAACTATGCCGTTCGCGTCGATATCGAATGTGACTTCGATTTGCGGCACGCCGCGCATGGCGGGAGGTATACCGGTAAGTTCGAACCTTCCCAAAGTCTTGTTGTCCGCCGCCATGGGACGTTCGCCTTGCAGAACGTGAATGTCAACGGAAGTCTGATTGTCGGAAGCAGTCGAGAAGATCTGCGATTTCTTCGTCGGGATAGTCGTGTTACGGTCTATCAGCTTGGTGAACACGCCGCCCATCGTTTCGATACCGAGGGACAACGGAGTAACGTCCAGCAACAGAACGTCCTTTACGTCGCCTGCCAGAACGCCGCCCTGTATAGCCGCGCCGAGAGCAACGCATTCGTCGGGGTTGATGCCCTTGTAAGGATCCTTGCCTGTTACGTTCTTAACGGCGTCGACAACTGCCGGGATACGCGTGGAGCCGCCTACTAAAACGACTTTATCCAGATCGCCCATCTTCAGACCGGCGTCTTTCAGCGCCTGCAGGGTCGGACCGACGGTGGCTTTTACGAGGTCTGCGGTCATGTCGTCGAATTTGGCGCGCGACAGATCCAGGTCGATATGCAAAGGTCCGTTTGCTCCTACCGTAATGAACGGCAGATTGATGTTGACCTTCGTCATTCCCGAAAGTTCGATCTTGGCTTTTTCGGCAGCTTCTTTTATACGCTGCATCGCCATCTTGTCGGTGGACAGGTCGATACCGTTGGAGTTTTTGAATTCGGATACTATCCAATCCATGATCCTCTTATCGAAGTCGTCGCCGCCCAACCTGGTGTTGCCGTTGGTGGCAAGAACTTCGAACACGCCGTCACCCAATTCCAGGATCGATACGTCGAACGTTCCGCCGCCCAGGTCGTATATCAGTATCTTTTGCGATTTATCGCCTTTGTCCAAGCCGTAAGCCAAAGCCGCGGCAGTAGGTTCGTTGATTATCCTCATGACTTCCAGACCGGCGATCTTGCCTGCGTCTTTTGTCGCCTGACGCTGAGAGTCCGAAAAGTATGCCGGGACCGTAATAACGGCTTTTTCGACTTTCTGTCCCAGATACGCTTCGGCGTCGTTTTTAAGTTTTGTCAAGATCATAGCCGAAATTTCCTGAGGAGTGTAAGCCTTGCCGTCGATGTTGACTTTATAATCGGTACCCATTTCCCTCTTTATGGAAGAAATGGTCCTGTCGGGGTTTACGACTGCCTGACGCTTTGCCAGCTGTCCTACCAGTCTTTCTCCGGTTTTGGTAAAGCCTACCACGCTGGGCGTAGTCCTTGCGCCTTCAGCATTGGCTATGACGGTGGCTTCGCCGCCTTCCATAACGGCTACGCACGAATTGGTTGTTCCGAGGTCTATTCCTATAATTTTCGACATAATTTACATCTCCTTTTATTTTTTAGTTAATACGCGCTTTCGCGCCTTGCGGTCAATTTGCTACCTTCACCATCGCGTAACGGATAACTTTCCCGTTGCGGATGTAACCTTTTCTGATCACTTCTACTACTTTCCCGGCTCTGTCCGGATCTTCCACCTGCATTACCGCGTTATGGAATGCGGGATCGAATTCTTTGTCCAAAGCGTCGATTTCCGAAACTCCGTACTTCGAAAACAGGTCTACGAATTGTTTTTTGATCAATTCCACACCTTTCTTCGTGGCTTCGTCGGCTATCATTCCCAAAGCTATCTCCACCGAATCGAGTATCGGAAGGAATGCTTCCAATATCCCGTCCGCTCCGTCGGCTCTGGCTTTCGAAACGGCGTCGGCGGTACGCTTTCTGTAATTATCGAACTCCGCCTGCACACGCATCAGAGTGTCCTTGTATTCGTCGATTTTGGCTTGCGCCATCTTTATCAGATCCAATTCCTCGTCGGCTTCTTTATTGAGAACTTCCTCTTCCGCGGTCTGTTCCTTTGATTGAGTCGCTTCGGTTTCGGGTTCCTCTACGTTCGTTTCCGGAGTCCCGTTTTCGGGATTTTCCTGATCCGGACGACGGGTCTTGTCATTTTTCATCTTTATCTCCTTTTCCGGTATTAAGCGATTTACCGATATAGCTTAATACGCTGATCACCTTTCCGTAATCCATTCTTTCCGGCCCGATGACGCCGGCATAGCCGACTTCCCTGCCGTTTACTTTGTACTTCGCGCTGACGACGGCGCATTTTTCTATGCCCTGCGTTTCGTCCTTTCCGATACGTACATTGAATTCTATGTCGTCTGCCGTATCGATAAGCGCTCCGACAAGCGATTTGTTGTCGATAATGCTTAAAAATTTCTTTGCCGAGCCTATGTCCGCGTCAGGATAGTTCAGCATCTTGCTTTCGCCTTCCATAAACACGGATTCGTCGGTTACGGAACTGTACGCCTTCAACAACGCCACGACGTTATCGAACAGTTCTTTGAATTCGTTAAGCTCCTTGTCCACGGAGCTGACGGCTTCTTCCAATTCCGAAACCGATCTGCCGCCGAAGATTTTATTCAGCATCAATACCGCGCTGTGGAGAAACGCTTCGTCCACCAGGTTTTTCAAGGTAATGACCTTGTCGCGGATGATCCCGGAATCGGTGATGATTATGACCAACGCGGTGTGTTGATCCAACCCTACCAATTTTATTTCCTTTATCACCACGCCGCCGACGTTTTGCAGAACTATCACCGACGTATAGTTCGTCACATCGCTGATAACCTTTGCGGTCGTTCTGACAATGTCTTCCACGGCGTTGAATTTCAAGGAGAACGAGTTGTCGATCAGCTGTATCTCCTTTTTTTGCAGCGGACGCCTGTTTACGAAAAATTCGACGTAATATTTGTAAGCTTTCGGCGTCGGACTCCTGCCCGCGGAAGTGTGCGGCTGCGCAAGGTATCCCATATCGGAAAGAGCCGCCAATTCGGAACGAATCGTGGCTGAACTGATCTGAGAAAAATATTTTTCCTGCAATTCTCCGCTGGAGATCTGCCGCGCCTGTTTGATATATTCTTCGACTACGGCTTTCAGGATATTGTGTTTTCTTTCTGACAGTCTTTCCATAGCTTCGCGCAGCTTTGGCAGTAAGATCATATATTTGTTAGCAATCTCACCACCTGACTGCTAAACATATTATATTCACAGTTTCACCTTTTGTCAACAAAAAAATACATTATTTTAAATTTTTCTTCGGCAAATTAAAAAACGGCTTGCAATCAGCCGCAAAAATCTCATAAATCATCGGATTTACAATAAAACAACCTAAATAAACGCTCGCGCAGCCGCGCTTTCGAACAGAAGTTTTCCGTCCTTCATCCTGTAATAATCGCCATCTATTCCGGCAAGCAATGAACATTCATCCAATTCCCGGGCGTATTTTTCCCCGAAGTCGCAGGAAAATTCGCTTTCGAAATCGGGAATATACAATCCTTTTTCGGTCCTGAGCGCCAGGATAACGGCTTCGGACGCCGCTTCGTCCGTCGGAATCGGTTCGGGAATGATTTTCCCGGCTCCGTAATTGTTTCCCGACGTATATTCCTTTACCGAATAAGGATTATTATATCGCGCGCCCGCAATAAAACCGTGCGCGGCCGCTCCGAACCCGTAATATTCGCTCCTGTTCCAATATTTCATATTGTGTAAGGATTCGTATCCGCTTCGGCTGAAGTTGCTGATCTCATACCTGTTCAGACCGAAACTTTTCAATTTTTCCGAACAAGCCTCGTATGCGTCCACGGTTTCGTCCTCGTCGGCAACGGCGACTTTGCCGGATCTGACGCTTTCGAAAAGAGGCGTGCCCTCTTCCAATTTCAGCATATACATCGAAACGTGATCGGCGTAACCTGCCGCGATCTCCGCAGATCTTACCGCGCCTTCTACGCTGTCTTCCGGAAGCCCCAACATTATATCGACGGAAAGGTTTGGAAAAACCTTGCGCGCGGTTTCGAGGGCTTTCAGCGCGTCGGCGGAGGTGTGTCTTCTGCCGGCTGCTTTCAAAACGGCGTCGTCAAAGGATTGCACCCCGAAACTGATACGGTTTACCCCTGCCGAAAAAAGACCGGCGTAATCGGTATCCGGGTCGGGATTGGCCTCCAAAGTCACCTCTGTCGGGGAAAAATCGTGATATTTATATACAATTTCGATAACGGAAGCAACATCGCCCGGCGACAGCAACGACGGTGTACCGCCGCCGAAATACAAAGTATCCGTAAGTTTTCTTTCATTGAACGCCGACGCCGCGCGGATCTCGTCTTTCAGCGCGGAAAGATAGGTTTCGATCTCGTTTCCCGTTGCTTTTATTGAATAAAAATCACAATAACGGCACTTTCCCGTACAAAACGGTATATGCAGATAAATTCCCCTAGTCTTTTTCATCGAATTTCAAAATCGACATAAACGCTTCGCTGGGAATTGCCACGGAGCCGAATTGACGCATACGCTTTTTGCCCTCTTTCTGCTTTTCAAGGAGCTTTTTCTTTCTGGTTATGTCGCCGCCGTAGCATTTTGCAAGAACGTCTTTTCTGAGCGCTTTAACAGTTTCCCTGGCGATAATTTTGGAGCCTATGGCAGCCTGAACGGGAATTTCGAACATCTGGCGCGGAATTACTTCCTTCAGTCTTTCGCAGATACTCCTGCCCCTGGCATAAGCCTTATCGCGGTGCACTATCAAAGACAGCGCGTCGCAGCTTTCGCCGTTCAACAGGAAGTCAAGCTTCACCAGATTGTCGGCACGGTAGCCGTCGGGTTCGTATTCGAGGCTGGCATATCCGCGCGTTCTGGATTTCAAAGAATCGAAAAAGTCATATATTATCTCCGCCAGCGGGATCGTGTAATATATTTTTACGCGCGATTGGTCCAGATAAGTAAGATCGACGAACGTTCCGCGTTTTTCCTGGCAAAGTTCCATTATCGAACCGACGTATTCGGGCGGAGAATAAATTTCGGCCTTTACGATAGGTTCTTCTATGGATTCGATTTCGGTGGGCGGAGGCAGATGCGACGGATTGTCCACGGTGATTTCTTCGCCGTTAGTCTTTTTGACTTTATAACTGACGCTTGGAGCCGTGGTCACGAGGTCGAGGTCGAATTCTCTTTCCAACCTTTCTTCGATGATCTCCATATGCAAAAGTCCCAAAAATCCGGCTCTGAATCCGAATCCCAACGCTCCGGAAGCTTCGGGTTCGTAAATCAGCGAAGCGTCGTTAAGACTCAACTTATCCAAAGCGTCCCTGAGATCGTTGTATTTACTGCCGTCCGCGGGGTATATCCCGGCGAACACCATGGGGCTTATCTTTTTATAGCCTTTCAAAGGCTCCGGCGCAGGGTTTTCGGAATCGGTTACCGTATCCCCTACGGCGGTATCTTTTACGTTTTTGATTGACGCCGCTATGTAGCCCACGTCACCGGCTTTCAATTCGGATACGGGCAGCATCTGCGGAGTGAACACTCCGACTTCGGTGCATTCGAAGCATTTGCCGGAGCTCATCATCTTTATCCCGGTTCCGGGGCGGACTTTGCCGTCGACGATCCTGACAAGGCATATCGCTCCCTTGTAATTGTCGTAAGTCGAATCGAAGATCAACGCCCTTAACGGCGCATCCTCGTTCCCCGACGGAGGCGGCAGCTTTTCGACGACGGCTTTCAGCACCTCGTCGATATTGATGCCTTCTTTCGCGCTGATCAAAGGCGCGTCTTCCGCCGGCAAGCCGATGATGTCCTCGATTTCCTTTTTACAGCCTTCCGGATCCGCCGAAGGAAGGTCGATTTTATTAATTACGGGTATGATCTCCAGATTGTTGTCTATCGCAAGATAAGCGTTCGTCAGCGTCTGCGCCTCTATCCCCTGCGTGGCGTCAACGATAAGGATCGCGCCCTCGCAGGCAGCCAACGACCTGGAAACTTCATAAGTAAAATCCACGTGTCCGGGGGTGTCTATCAAATTAAGGGTATATTCCTCGCCTTTATAATGATAAAACATTCTGACGGGAGTCAGTTTTATGGTTATACCCCTCTCGCGTTCGATGTCCATCGAATCCAGCAGCTGTTCCTTCATATCGCGTTTGGAAACCTGATCGGTGAATTCCATCAACCTGTCGGCAAGCGTGGACTTGCCGTGATCGATGTGCGCGACTATGCAAAAATTTCTGATTCTGGACTGCCCGGAACTCATATTTTTAAAGCTATTGTTTATTCTGACGGGAACGGTAATCGTCGATAGCGGCGTGGATGGCTTCTTCCGCCAGCACGGAACAGTGTATTTTTTGCGGAGGTAAGCCGCCGAGGAATTCGACGACGTCGGCGTTTTTAATCTTCAACGCTTCGTCGATGGTCTTTCCTATTACCATATCCGTGGCAACGGACGCCGTTGCGATTGCGGCGGCGCAGCCGAAAGTTTTGAATTTCGCGTCGACGATCCTGTCGCCGGAAATTTTCAGATAGATCTTCATTATATCGCCGCAGGACGCGTTTCCGATCGTGCCTACGCCGTCGGCGTCGGGTATTTCGCCCGAATTGGACGGATTTTGAAACACTTTTAATACTTTATCGTTATACATATGAACCTGTTCCTTTATCGCTGTCGAACAGCGGAGAAATACTTCTCAGCTTTTCTACGGTTTCTTTCAATACTTTAAAGGTATAATCCATTTCCTCCGCGGTGGTGTCCCTGCCCAAGGAAAATCTGATGGAGCTGTGCGCAAGTTCCTCCGGTACTCCCAACGCCAATATGACGTGAGAAGGCTCCAGGGATCCCGAGGAGCACGCGGAACCGGAGCTGACGGCTATCCCGTTCAGATCCAGATTTATCAATATGCTTTCGCCCTCGATAAATCCGAAGCTGAAGTTCGCGTTGCCGGGCAGTCTGTGTTCCCTGCCTCCGTTCAGATATACATAAGGTATCTCCTTCAGCACCCTGTCGATGAAGTTGTCGCGCAGAGCCGCGATCCGGCGGTTGTTTTCTTCGCGGTTCTGTACGGCGATTTCCAAAGCTTTCGCCATTCCCACTATCAACGGAGTATCCGTAGTGCCGGCTCTGCCTCTGCGTTCCTGGTGACCGCCGGCTATCAGCCTTTCGATCCTGACCCCGGAACGGATATACAAAACGCCTATCCCTTTCGGACCGTGGAATTTGTGAGCGGACATGCTGAGCATATCGATATTCAGCTCGTTTACGTCTATCGCCTGCGAATCCATAGCCTGCACCGCGTCGGTATGGAACAAAATCCCTTCCTCGCGGCAAAATTCGCCTATTTCTTTGATAGGCTGAATGGCGCCCGTTTCGTTATTGGCGAACATTACGGAAACGATCAGCGTGTCGTCGGTGACGGCGGCTTTTACGGCTTCCGGGCTGACCCTGCCGTCTTTGCCTACGGGAACGTAGCTGACCTTCACCCCGTCCTTTCTTTCGAGGTATTCGCAGGTTTCCAATATCGCGGGATGTTCTATCGAGGTGGTAACGATATGTTTGTTCAAGGCTTTCGACGCGTAAACGGCGCCTTTCAAAGCCCAATTGTCGGATTCCGAACCCCCGGAAGTAAAATAAATTTCGTTGGGTTTTGCTCCGATCAAACTAGCTATCTTTGCCCTGGACTCGTCGACCGCCCGAAGCGCCTCCCTGCCGTAAGAATGCAGTGAAGACGGGTTGCCGAACTTTTCCGTAAAGTACGGTAGCATGGCTTTCAGAGCGTCATTATCCAACGCGGTCGTAGCAGAATTATCCAGATATACCCGCATAAGCGCTCCTTTGTTTATCAATATATGACTGCCTTTTTACAGGCTTACAGAATGAAATCGTCTTTGTAAAGAGGATACTTTTCGGTGAGTTCCTTTATCGCCGCCCTGACCGAAGGAAGCGCGGCTTCCTTTTGGGAGATGACGTCGATTATGCACTTCCCGATGACTGCCATAGCCTCTTCGTCCATACCGCGCGTGGTGACCGCGGGCGTTCCTATCCTAAGACCGTTGGGGTTGAACGGGCTTGCGGTATCGTTGGGTATGGAGTTTTTGTTGGCGGTAATGTTGCCTTCGTCCAAAAGCGTTTCAAGCTCTTTGCCGGTCACACCGGACCCGCGCAGATCCAACAGCATTAGGTGCGTATCAGTGCCGTCGGAAAAGAGTTTTACGCCGCCGCTCATCAGCGTCGCGGCAAGAGCTTTCGCGTTTTTGACTATCCTGTTTTGATAATCTTTGAATTCGTCGGACAAAGCCTCTTTGAAAGCCAGCGCCTTGGCGGCTATGATGTGCATCAAAGGTCCGCCCTGAGTGCCCGGGAAAACGGCTTTGTCGATTTTCTTTGCGATTTCCTCGTTATTGGTAAGGATCATGCCGCCGCGCGGTCCGCGCAGAGTCTTGTGCGTGGTCGTGGTGACGACGTCGGCATAAGGCAGCGGATTCTGATGCAGTCCTGCCGCGACCAATCCGGCGATATGCGCCATATCCACCATCAAAAGCGCGCCCGTCTTGTCGGCTATTTCCCTGAAACGCGCAAAATCGATCGCCCTGGGATAAGCCGAAGCTCCGGCAACTATCATCTTTGCGCCGGATTCGCGCGCTATGCTTTCGACTTGTTCGTAATCGATAAAACCGCTTTCGTCCACGCCGTAAGCCACAAAGTTGTAATTTTTCCCGGATACGTTGACGGGACTGCCGTGAGTGAGGTGTCCGCCGTGCCCGAGATTCATTCCCAGCACGGTATCGCCGTTATTCAGCAAGGAAAAATATACCTGGAAATTGGCGGAGGAACCGCTGTGCGGCTGGACGTTGACGTATTTGGCGTCGAAAAGGCGTTTTGCCCTCTCCCTTGCGAGTTCTTCGACTTCGTCGACGAAAACGCATCCGCCGTAATAGCGTTTGCCGGGATAACCTTCGGCATATTTATTCGTCAGATGAGTGCCGGCAACCGTCAGAACGGGCATCGAAACGAAATTTTCCGACGCGATCAGTTCGACGTTGTTTTGTTGGCGCCTTAACTCTTTTACTAATGAAGAATACAATTCGGGATCTTCGTTTTTTACGGGACGTAAATCTATCATATTATCTCCTAAAGGTATTTTTCTACCATATTCATTATCGCCGCTTTGGAAACTACGCCGATGCTTTTGTCTTCCGCCACTCCGTTTTTAAACACCATCAGGGTGGGGATCGTCATGATCTTGTACCTCATGGCAAGTTGCTCGTTCTCGTCGACGTCTACCTTTACGACGGCGAATTTACCGTCGGCTTCCGCCGCCACTTCCTCTATCACCGGCATCAGCATACGGCACGGACCGCACCAGGTCGCCCAGAAATCCGCCAATACCACTTTGTTCGTCAGCAACGCTTTGTCGAATTCTTCCGCATTGTGTATAATAGTCATAATCGAATCTCCTTTTCTTTAATTATAGTTATCGCGCATAGTTTACTGCAAGCGTTTTAAACGCTTTTTTCCGATCGCCCGGAAAGTATACGCGATCAATCCGCAGTTTCGTCGTCAGCCGCGACGTCGGCGTCTTTCACGACGTCAGCCACTATCTGCGTCATTACGGGAGCGTACTCCTTTTTCTTCCTGATGACGAATTTGTCTATCAGAGCCACTCCTATAAAAGCCGCCGCCAGGGAACCGAACGAAGCTCCCAGACATATACCTATATCCAGAGTATAAGTCACGGAAAGCACGACGCCCATAATTATCAGCGGTACGGCGTACACCAACAGCGCCGCAGTCAGCACCGCCCTGTCGCCCATTGCCACTTCCACGCGGTCGCCTTCTTTTGCGGAAAGGTTGTTTTTTACGCGCAGTTCCACATAATTGGCTTCCCTGGGTTTCAGGCACATATTGCAATTTTCGCAAGCCGTTTTCCTGTCGAAACGGACGGTGGCGAATTTACCGTGCACCTTATGAACGACGCCTACTTCTCTCACTTATCGCCTCCGACGGAAATTTCCAATTCGTCAAGCTGTTTCTGTTCGACCGCGGAAGGGCAGTCTTCCATAAGCCCCACTGCGGATTGATTCTTCGGGAAAGCTATGACGTCTTTTATGTTGTCGGTCTTTGTTATCAGCATCACCAGCCTGTCCAAGCCGAATGCCAGACCGCCGTGCGGAGGTACTCCGTAGCGGAAAGCCTCGACGAAGAATCCGAATCTTTCGTTGATATCCTTTTCCGTCAGCGAAATTTTTTCGAACATCTTCCTTTGCAACGACGGCGTGTGAATACGGATAGAGCCGCCTCCGGCTTCCTGACCGTTGATGACCAGGTCGTACGCCATGGCCCTGACCTTCAGAGGGTTCTTGTCCAGATACTTCAGATCGGCGGGCACCGGCGAAGTGAAGGGATGATGCATGGCGTTCAGACGTTTTTCTTCCTCGTCGTATTCGTACAGCGGAAAGTCGGTTACCCACAGGATATCATAGGTATTTTCGTCGATAAGCCCGTACTTTTTGGCAATATGCAATCTTAACGCGCCCAATGCGGCGAATACCGTCTTATCCCTGTCCGCCACAAAGAAGATTATGTCGCCTTTTTCGCCGTCCACGGCGTTTATCAGCGCGTCGAAAGTTTCGTCGGCGAAAAACTTCTTTATGGGGGAAGAAATTCCGTCCTCTTTCCAGGCTATGTACGCCAGCCCCTTTGCGCCGTATTCGCGTACAACTTCCTGAATCGAATCGATTTCCTTTCTGGTCATCGAAGCCAGACCTTTGGCGTTGATCGCGCGAACGCTCATTCCGCGTCCGGAAGCGTTTTCAAAGACGGAAAAACCGCACTTTTTAACAAGCGGCGTAACGTTTTTCAATTCCAGACCGAAACGCGTATCGGGTTTGTCGGAACCGAACCTGGACATGGCTTCGGAATATTTCAGGCGTCTGAAGGAACGCGGCAGTTTCATTCCCAAAGTGTTTTTGAAAATTTCGCGTATCAGACCTTCCGCCTCTTTCATTACGTCTTCGGGTTTTTCGGCATAGCTCATTTCCAGGTCGATTTGAGTGAATTCCGGCTGGCGGTTTGCCCTGAGGTCCTCGTCGCGGAAGCATTTTACGACTTGAAAGTAGCGGTCGAATCCGGAGATCATCAGAAGCTGTTTGTAAAGCTGCGGCGATTGCGGCAGAGCGTAGAAAGTGCCGGGATGCACGCGGCTGGGGACCAGGTAATCCCTGGCTCCTTCCGGAGTGGACTTGCCGAGGAAGGGGGTTTCTATGTTCATAAATCCCCTCTTCGTCAGGTATTCGTAAGTGGTGGAAACGATTTTTGCGCGCGTTACCAAAATGTTCTGCAAAGCGGGGCGCCTGAGATCCAGATACCTGTATTTCAGCCTTAGATTTTCGCCCACGTTTGCAAGATCGGATATGGCAAACGGCGGAGTTTCGGCTTCGGACAGTATCTCCAAAGCGTCTGCTTCAAGCTCTATTTCCCCGGTAGCCATATTCGGATTGACGTTCTTTTCTCCGCGGCGGCGTATCGTACCGGTTGCCTTTATGACGAATTCGTTTCTGATCGCGGCGGCTTCTTCGAAAAGACCGTCGCTCTTGCCCGAATCGAAATTCAGCTGCAATATCCCCGTCCTGTCCCTGAGGTCGACGAAAATGATACTGCCCAGATTCCTGTATTTGGCGACGAATCCGTATACCGTGACCTTCCTGCCGACGTCGGCGGCGGTAAATTCGCCGCACATCTTCGTTCTTTTAGAATTGATTTTGCTCATCTCAACACCTCCGCTATTTTTCCGAAGCCGCATTCGGTGACGGCTCCGTCTGCCATTCTTTTGATTTTGACGTTTCCGGATCCGCGTTCTTCCGAACCGATGACCGCAACGTATTTATATCCGCGCTTGTCGGCGTATTTCATCTGCGCCTTTAAACTGCGACCGGTCAGATCGGTATCGGCGGAGATTCCCTGCGTCCTGAGGATATTAGTCTGTTTAAAGGCAAATACGGCGTCTTCCTTCGATGCCGGCGCGAAATAGATCAGAGGGACTTCGGGTTCCCCTAAATACAGATTCAGGTTCTCCAAAATCATCAAAAGACGTTCCAGCCCCATTCCGAATCCGACTGCGGGAGTCGGCTTTCCGCCTACTTCGGAAACCAGGTTGTTATACCTGCCGCCGCCGCACACCGTGCCTTGCGCCCCTATCGCCGAAGATATGAATTCGAATACCGTTCCGGTATAATAATCCAGACCCCTTACGATATTGGGATTGACCGCGAAAGGCACTCCGACTTCGGAAAGAATGCTTTGCAGCGTTTCGAAATGTTCCCTGCAATCGTCGCAAAGATAATCCAATGTCTTCGGCGCGCCCGCGGTTATGGCGCGGCAGCCGGGCTCCTTGCAATCCAGGATCCTCAAAGGATTCTTATCGAAACGCTCCCTGCAGCTGGGGCACATTGAGGCGATGTTGTCGCCGAGGTAAGCCTTCAACGCCGCGTTGTAATTTTTCCTGCATTCGGGACAGCCGATGCTGTTGATGTTCAAAACGGGCTCCGTCAATCCAAGACGGTCGAACAGCGTCTTTGCCACAAGCATCACTTCGGCGTCGGCGTAAGGTGATGCGCTGCCGTACAATTCTATCCCGAATTGATGGTGTTCGCGCAGCCTGCCCGCCTGCGGACGTTCGTAACGGAATACGGGAGTGATATAATACATTTTCAGCGGCTGAGGATTTTCCTGCAGTCCGTTTTCGATGTACGCCCTGGCGACTCCGGCGGTACCTTCCGGTTTCAAAGTAACGCTGCGGTTGCCTTTATCCAAAAAGGTATACATTTCCTTGTTGACTATATCGGTGGTGTCGCCGACTCCCCTAAGAAAAAGTTCGGTGTGTTCGAACGTCGGAGTGCGGATCTCGCGTATTCCGAAATCGGCGGCGGTCCGTCTGACGACGGATTCCAGGTAGTGCCATTTGTATGCGTCCTCCGGCAGGACGTCCTTTGTGCCTTTCGGTATGTTTATCATAAGTCTACAGTATATATTTCCTTAAGTTCAGATTCTTCGTAGCGCGCTCCATGTGTTCGGTGACGTAAGCTTTGTCGATGACCAATTCGACGTCTTCGTGACCGCCCGAAGCATTGAAACTGACGTCTTCCAACAGCATTTCCATTACCGTATGCAATCTTCTGGCGCCGATGTTTTCGTTGTTCTCGTTTTCCAGGAAAGCTATGCGCGCAAGTTCGTTAATGGCTTCGTCGGTAAATTTCAATTTGATATTGTCCACTCCCAACAGCGCGGCATATTGCATTATTATCGCGTTATCGGGTTCTTTCAGTATCTTTGCAAAGTCGCTTTCGGTGAGGCTCTGCAATTCGACTATCACGGGGAACCTGCCCTGCAATTCCGGAATAAGGTCGTTTACCTTGGAAATATGGAAAGCGCCCGCCGCGATAAACAATATAAAATCGGTCTTTATGTTCCCGTATTTGGTGTTTACCGTGCATCCTTCGACTATAGGAAGGATATCCCTTTGCACTCCTTCCCTGGAAACGTCGGGTCCGTGAGTGTTGGATTTTCCGGCGATCTTATCCATTTCGTCGATAAAGATGATCCCGTCCTCTTCCGCGCGCTTTATCGCTTCGGAAGCTATGGCGTCGTCGTCGATAAGTTTTCCGGCTTCTTCGCGCGTAAGGAAGGTATACGCTTCCTTTACGGTCACCTTGCGCTTTTTGTTCTTCGGCGGGATTATTTTACTCATCAGCTCGCCGAAGTTGGTTTCGTTTCCTCCCAAAGGTCCCAGCTGCAAAGCCTGAGGACGTCCCTGGAATTCCATTTCCACCATTATCCCGTCCAATTTGCCTTCCCTGAGTTCGTCGGTAAGTTCTTTCCTGAGTTCGTCCGCACTCTTTTCGGGATGGTTCTTGCGACGTCCGGGCAGCAATCCTTCTATCAGCTTCTTTTCGGCCGTCTCCCTGGCTTTGGGCTCTACTTCGGCGATTTTTTCCTCGCGCACCAATCTTATGGCGCATTCCACAAGGTCGCGCACCATACTTTCCACGTCCCTGCCGACGTAACCCACTTCGGTGAACTTCGTGGCTTCGACTTTGACGAAAGGCGCTTTGACCAATTTCGCAAGCCTCCTGGCGATCTCCGTCTTGCCCACGCCGGTGGGTCCTTTCATTATGATGTTTTTCGGAGTGATCTCCTCGCGCACTTCCTGCGGCAGGCGCGAACGCCTGTAACGGTTCCTTAGCGCGATCGCCACGGCGCGTTTAGCCTCGGTCTGCCCTATTATATATCTGTCAAGTTCGTTTACTATCTGTTTCGGAGAGTATTCCATATTGCCTCCTTTACACTATTTCCACGGTAAGATTATAGTTTGTAAAAACGCACAGATCCGCGGCTATTTTCATGGCTTTTCTGACTATTTCCTCCGCCGGCAGATCGGTGTTTTCCAATAAAGCTCTGGCGGCGCTGAGCGCGTAATTTCCGCCCGATCCTATTGCGCAGACTCCCGATTCGGGTTCGATGACTTCGCCCGTACCGGATACTATAAGAAGGTTGTCTTTATCGGCGGTGATCAGCATGGCTTCCAATTTCCTTGCCTTGTCCTGACGCCACAATTCCGCAAGTTCCACGGCGGCGCGCGTCAGGTTGCCGCTGAATTTCTGTAACATTTCTTCGAATTTTTCGCTTAAAGCAAAAGCGTCCGAAACAGAACCTGCGAATCCGACAACGACTTTGCCGTCGTAAATACGTTTTACTTTGACGGCGTTGCCTTTGAATATCACCGATTCGCCGAACGTGACCTGTCCGTCGCCGCCTATAGCGGTCACGCCGTTGCGTTTGACGGCGCAAATTGTAGTTCCTTTAAGTAATTCGGTCATTTTGACTCCTTTCGGGATGACTCCCGTCGTTATTTTGCTGTGTCGGCAAACGCCTGCGCGCGTTTACCTTATTATATTATTGTAATATCGCTGTCAAGCGGTCGGGGCTGAAAACCCCGCCGTTTGCGTATCGGCAATGAATTTCTTCAAATCCGCGATCGCGCGTTCGGAATACGCGCGTTTTCTGAGGCTTTTGTCGCGGATACCTTCTATCTGAGGCAGCAGCATAAAGCTGACGTGCATCGGCTGAAAATTTCCGGAATATCCGGAAACATACCGTTGCAGACCGCCTATAACCGTCGTTTCGGGCAGAACCACGCCCTGTCTTCCGGAAAGTTTTTCCGCCATCGACATACCGGCTATCAACCCCGAAGCGGCGCTCTCCAGATACCCTTCGACGCCGGTAATCTGCCCCGCAAAAAACAGGTTTTCGCGCCCTTTCACCGAAAAATCAGCGTTTAAAAATCCCGGAGAACGGACGTAGGTGTTTCTGTGCATTACCCCGTAGCGCACGAATTCTGCGTTTTTCAGCGCCGGTATCATCGAAAACACGCGCTTCTGTTCGGGGAATTTCAGATTCGTCTGGAATCCGACCAGGTTGTAAAGGTGCTCGTAGTTGTCCTCCTTGCGCAGTTGAACTATCGCATACGCGCGTTTACCGTCCGCGCCGAATATACCCACGGGACGGAGAGGTCCGAATCGCATTGCGTCCCTGCCGCGCGCGGCAAGTTCCTCTATCGGCATACAGCCTTCGAAAAGTTCCCCTTTTTCAAAGTCCTTTGCGATGACTTTTTCGGCTTTTATAAGCTCCTCCCGAAACCTTCCGTATTCCTCATCGTTCAAAGGACAGTTCAGATAGTCGGCGTCGCCTTTTCCGTACCTTGCCGCAAAAAAGCTTTTGTCGGGATCTATCGAAGCCGCTGTCACTATAGGCGCGGCGGCGTCGTAAAAATACAGCCTTTCCGGCACAAGTTCGGCAATGGCTTTCCCCATTCCGTCCGAAGTCAGCGGTCCCGTAGCGATTATCGAATTATCTTCGATACGGGTAACTTCTTCACGGATAACGGTAACCCTATTCGTATTTTTCAATATACTTTCGATGGCAGACGAAAACAAATTTCTGTCCACCGCCAGCGCTCCGCCGGCAGGAACCCTGGATTCGTAAGCCGCTCTGACGACAGCCGAATCCAACAGCTTCAGTTCCTCTTTCAGAACGCCTTGCGCGGTATCCGGGTCGACGCTTTTCAAAGAATTGGAACATACCAATTCGGCTATGCCGCCGCCTTTATGTACCGGCGTCGGAACGACGGGACGCATCTCGTAAAGTTCCACCGTCACTCCGCGTTTAGCAAGCTGATATGCGGCTTCGGCGCCTGCCAATCCGCCGCCTATTACTTTTACGGTCATCTTTCCTCGTCCGGACGGGCGGAAGTTTCCGCCTGCCTGGATTCCGTTTTCGCCGTTCTGCCCTTTTGATCCATCATCTCGTAAAAAGGCACTCTGGTCCCGCATTCGGGATTCGTGCATACGAATATCCTTTCGTTGCCTTCCTTTCTGACCCTCATCTGCTTTCCGCAAACGGGGCATTTTATCTTTTCGGGCACTTCCCAGCTCATATATTTGCAATCAGGGTAGTCGGAACAGCCGTAAAACACCTTTCCGGCTTTGGACCTGCGTTTATAAACTTCGGCTCCGCATAGCGGACAATACCCCACGGGTTCGTCGAGGCTCTTTATGTTCTTGCACTTCGGATAATTAGGACAAGCCAGGAATTTTCCGTATTTGCTTTCCTTTATCACCATTTTCGCGCCGCATTTTTCGCATATGACGTCGCTGACTTCTTCCTGTTTCGGCAGCCTCTTTACGCCGGCGTAGCCCGCGTCTTTCAATTCGCGTTCAAAACCGGGATAAAAATCCTCTATCGTCTTCTGCCATTCGGAACCGTGTTCTATTTCGTCCAATTTCTGTTCCATATCGGCTGTAAAATGGATATCGACGATGTTTTTGAACCATTCTTCCATAAACTCGGTGACCTGTTCGCCCAAAGGAGTTGGTTTGAACAGCTTTTGTTCTTTCACGACGTATTCGCGCTTTGTCAGCACCGAAATGACCGTGGCGTAAGTGGACGGGCGCCCTATTCCGTTTTCTTCCATCGCCTTTATCAGCGTGGCTTCGGAATACCTGGGCTGCGGTTTAGTGAATTTCTGTTCGCACTTTACATCCTTTTTGCGGAGCGGTTCGCCCTCTTTCAGATCGGGTAAGGAGCTGTTTTCGGAACCGTCTTCTTCCTTCTTTTCGATATCGTATACCGCCGTAAACCCTTTGAAGATCAACGCTTTGCCGCTGACTTTGAATCCGTATTCGACGTCGGAAACGGCTTTTACCCGCACGTTCATTGTGTTGTAAACCGCCTCGGACATCTGGCTTGCGAGATAGCGGTCGTAGATCAGCTTGTAAAGCCTGTAATGATTCTTTTGAAGTTTGTCTTTCAGGCTTTCCGGGGTCCTTTGGAGGTTGACGGGACGGATGGCTTCATGCGCGTCCTGTACGTTCTGACCCTTTGAAGCGTAAAAATTAGGTTTTTCGGGCACATAATCGGCGCCGTAGTTTTTGGCGATATAATCGCGCGTAGCGGCTTGCATTTCCGCGGATATGCGGACGGAGTCCGTCCTGATATAAGTCACCAACGCCGTCTGACCTTCTCCCGGAATGTCCACGCCTTCGTAAAGCTGTTGCGCGATCTGCATGATCTGCGGAGAGGATAACCCCAGCTTCTGAGAGCCGTCCTGCTGCAGAGTCGAAGTCGTGAACGGCGGCGCCGGATGCGAACGTTGAACGCTGCGTTTTACCGTGTCGACGGACCAATCGGACCTTTCCAGCCTCTCCATTATAACGTCGACTTGTTCTTTGTTTTCTGGCTTTAGTTTCTTTCCGCCGATATCCTGCAGGAGCGCTTTGAATACGGGGGACTGCGTGCCCTGTTTTAACAACGAAGCCGTTACAGTCCAATATTCTTTCGGCACGAAGACGCGGATCTCGCGTTCGCGGTCGACTATCATTTTCAATGCCGCCGATTGCACCCTGCCGCCTGAAAGTCCGCTTTTTATCTTCCTTGAAAGTATGGGGCTGACTTTATAGCCCACCAATCTGTCCAACACTCTCCGCGCCTGTTGGGCGTTGACGAGGTTCATATTGATTTCCCTGGGGCTTTCGATCGCGCGGTTTACGGCTTTGGAAGTGATCTCGTTGAATTCGATACGGTTTTGCCTGCCCAACAATCCCAAATAGTTGGCAAGATGCCAGCTGATGGCTTCTCCTTCGCGGTCCGGGTCGGTCGCAAGGAAAGTAAATTCGGAGGCTTTGACTTCGTCTTTCAGCCGTTTTATCAATTCCTTTTTCTTTGAATCGGACACGACGTATTCGGGTTTGAAGCGGTTTTCTATATCGATACCCAAAGTCTTTGCGGGCAGATCGCAAATATGTCCGCCCGACGCCATTACTCTGAATCCGCTGCCCAGATACTTTTGGATTGTCTTTGCCTTGGAAGGCGATTCCACGATTACTAACTTCATTTAATTTGCTCCGTAACAGTTGTTTTCGGCTTTATATATCAACCCGAGGATCTCCATGGTCGCAAGCGTTGCGTTCAGCTCCGCGACTTTCATTCCCGTTATCATCATCAGTTCTTCGAAATGAGCATTGCCCTTTTTCAACCTTTCGATAATAGTTTTTTGCATGCCGTCCACGGCTATAGCCGGTTCGGACTTAGATTTGTATCTGAGCCCCAGCCCGGATATCACAGTTTCGGGAGAAACGGCTATCGCGCCCTGCAGCCTTTCCAGGTAAGCGTTGCCGCCCTTTCCGTATCTGTTGAATATCGAATGCGGCACTATATACAGTTCTTTGCCCTGTTCCAGCGCGTAATTGGCGGTGATCAGCGAACCGCTTTTGACGCTTGAAGCCTCCGGCACCAATACCGCTTTCGACAAACCGGAAACGATGCGGTTCCTTTCGGGAAAGTGGAAGGGCAGCGCCGAAGTCCCCGGGCAGTATTCGCTGAGGATAAGCCCGTTCTTTTTGATTATTTCTTCGTACAGATACCGGTTTTGCGAAGGATACGGGATATCCGCTCCGTTACCCAGGACCGCTATCGTCTTTCCTCCGTTTTTCAGTGCGACGGAGTGCGCTTTCGAATCCACGCCCCTGGCAAGTCCGCTGACAACGGTAACGGAATGCCTGACAAGCGCTTCCGTAAAGATTTCCGTCGCGCGTTCGCCGTCGTGGCTGACGGATCTGCTGCCGACTACCGCGACGCAAAGCGTTTTCATCAGTTTTACGTCCCCGATAGCGTACAGCACCGCCGGAGGAACGTCTATTTTCGTCAGACTGTCGGGATATTCTTCGTCGCCGTAAAACACCGCCTGTATCCCTTTGGAATACATCAGTCCGATCACTTTGTCGATCTGCCTTTCGTCGGGAACGCAAGCGGCCATTCTGTTTGCCGTAGCGTCCGCCAACACCGCGCCTTTCAAAGACAGCGCGCTTTCGGGGCGCATATAGAGTTCCGCGACGTCCGCCCCGGACAGAGTTAACGCCGCAAGCGCCTGTCTGGACAGCCCGGCGCCCGTTTGCAACCATATCGTCGCTCTCAATAACTTTTCCCTGTCGCCGTTACGCATTGTTCGTCAGATCCGCAGTCTTGTATTGTATGGCTTCGGCGACGTCGCCTACCCGAAGCTCCGCCCTGCCGTCCAGATCGGCAATCGTGCGCGCCACCTTTAAAATCCTGCCCACGCCCCTTGCGCTAAGCTTGTTGCTGTGAAAAGCGTATTTTAAAAGTTCTTCCGCTTTTTCGTCCAGCCTGCAATATTTGTCCAGATGCGCGTTTTGCATTTCGGCGTTGGTGTGTATGCCTTCACCTGCATATCTTGCGCGTTGGATCTCGCGTGCGGCGGAAACGCGTTTCCTGACTTCGGCGCTGGATTCGCCAAAACCATCGGAGCGCAATTCGTCGTATTTGACCATATCCACATTGACAAATATGTCGATCCTGTCCATCAGCGGTCCGGATATTCTGCCGATATACCTTTTCCTTTCCGCGTCGGTACAGGTGCAGACCCTGTCCGGATCCTGCGAACCGTAGTTACCGCAAGGGCACGGGTTCATTCCCGCGACCAGCATGAACCGCGCGGGATATTCTATTGAACGCGCGACGCGCGTAACGGTAACCACGCCGTCTTCCAGAGGTTGCCGCAAGGTTTCCAGAGTGCGTTTGTCGTATTCGGGCATCTCGTCCAAAAACAACACGCCGTTATGCGCCAAAGACACTTCTCCGCAGGTGCTTTTCTGTCCGCCGCCTATCAGACTGACCGTCGTTGCCGTGTGGTGCGGAGTCCTGAACGGTCTGACGGTGACCATACCTTCGTTCGGATCCAGGATCCCGGCGACGCTGTGAATCTTTGTGGTTTCCAGAGCCTCGTCGAAACTCATATCCGGCATTATGGTGGGAATGCATTTTGCAAGCATCGTCTTTCCCGCGCCGGCTGGTCCGCACATGATAAAGTTGTGTCCGCCTGCCACGGCTATTTCCAACGCACGCTTCGCCTGAGCCTGACCTTTGACGTATTTCAGATCGACTCCGTATCTGTCGTGCGCGGGTTTTGCCGCGTAAAGTTTATGCTTTACGGGCGGCAGATCTTTCATGCCTCCCAAAAAAGCGCAGGCTTCGGAAAGGTTTTTCGCCGCATAGACTTCGGCGTTAAGGACGTAAGCCGCTTCCTCGGCGTTCGCCGCCGGGATTATGAACTTTCCGTAACCGCTCTGCACGGCCGAGATCAGTAACGGCAAAACGCCGTTGACGTGCCTCAGACTGCCGTCCAGCGACAATTCGCCGATCATAACGAAATCCTTTACGCGTTCTCCGGAGATCTGTTCGGTGCTGAGCAAAAAGCCTACCGCTATCGGAAAATCAAATGAAGAGCCTTGCTTCTTTATATCAGCAGGCGCCAGGTTTACGGTAGTCCTGCGCGGCGAAAAGTCGAAAAACGAATTCTTTATCGCGGCGCGGACGCGGTTTCTGGACTCCTTCACGGCGCCGGAAGCAAGTCCGACGACGTCAAAAGAAGCGATACCTTTCTGTGTATCTACCTCGATATCCACGGGATAGCCTTGCAATCCGTCCAAAGCGTATGAAGTAACCGTCGCTATCATTTAATACTCCGCCCTAGCAAAGAGGAGCCTTTTTTTGGCTCCTCCCGATGACTATTTATGCTCTTCGGAAGCGTTCTCGTCTTCGCCCCCGGAAGATTCCTCGTCGGAGCCGCTGCCCGATTCCTTTGCCTGTTTCTTTGCCAATCTCCTGGCTTTGCTCTCCTGGTTGACCTCTTTGATGGCTTCGCCGGTCGCGCTGACCAGGGAGCCTACTTTGCCGCCTGCCGTAGCAAACGCCTTTTTGATCCTAATGAACGAATAGCGCAGGTGCTCCGGATAAGAAACGTTCATCGGACGCTGTTCGGCGGCGCGGTTGTTGACCAACACGTCGTAAGCGATGACTATATAATAGATTATCGCCGCAAGGTGGAAAGCTCCGAAAACGTACATTATCGCGGTAGTTTCGTAAGATATCGCAATAACGCCCGTGGAGTCGTAGCCCGTGATCAGATAGACGTAGGAAATGTTGACGTAAGCGAGGACGGCATATACGATGAACGCCGCATACAGACGCTTGTCTTTCAGCATCGCCGTGGCGATGAACAGTAACGGCAAGGCAAGGAATATGCTTTCGGGCGTCATGGAGTTTCCGAACACCCAAAGCGCTATCACGCAGGAAGCCGCTATCAACGTAAGGTTGATCCTGTTGCGCATTCTGAAATACGCCACCGCCAGCAACGTGACTACGAATATGATATACAGTATCGTCACGAAAATCGACTGAATGCCTACCGCCTCGAAGTTGTTTCCGAGCAGTCCCTGGAAGTTGAACGCGTTTGCGGAGTAAACTCCGGCGCCTTCGACGGTGGTGATATACCTGTTGAACGCCGAGAAAGCGTTGCCTGCCGCCACTTCGTTGAATACGAACGGCAAGGATATCAGATAGAAGACAATCAGACCAGCCACCATCATCGTTATCGGAACGGCTACGTCTTTTACGGATTTATCACGGATTCCCCTGTAGATCCTGTAACCGGTATAGAACAGCACCGCGGGCACGACATACAGTGCCGAAACGGTAGTCATTGCGGCGGCAAAATACGAAACCGCCATCCCGACGTAGCTGTTTTTGTTCAACAGGAAATAGAACGCCAGCACCACGAACATCACGGTAACGGATTCGTAACTGCCCCATGCCGCGGAGAGCGCGAACACGGTGGGAACCAATCCGTAGAATGCGGACATTATCGTCGCAGCCACGCGGTCGAAGCGTTTTTCGAGGATCCTGTAGATCAGCGCGACGGTCGCGAGGTCGGCGGTCACCGCTATTAATTTGATCACGGTGACGACGGACAGTTGAATTGAAGCTTCCTCCAATCCGATCGCTCCCAACGCCCTGCCGATCAGCCCGGCAAAAGTATTCAGATACATTTGCAGCGGCAACATCGTCTGATAAGCCGTATAATAATGAGAATACAGATAAGTGGTTCCGTAAGTCGCCACCTGCGTACCCATATAAGCGTTCCTGGTAAGGTCGTAACCGAAATGAGTGGACAGAATGTTGTTAGAACCCATTATCGCGGATTCAATCAGAGTTATCAGCAGCCTGATAAGTCCTGCGGAACCTACGGCGATCAACAGTCCCATCCATTTTGCGGAACGAAGCTTTTCAAAGAACTTGTTTTGAGTGGAGACGCCTTCGAACGCCATCGAACGCGAACGCAAAGCGTAAGCCGCATATCCCAACAGCAATATCGCTACCGCGCCCAAAACGACGTAAACCACGTTGTTTTCGCTGGCCATTCCGTAAACGGCGTTATGCAGAGAATAAAAACCGTACGCTTCCTTGTCCTCGGCGGAAACGGTGCCGACTCTGCCGACGTATTCCAACTTCAGGTCGTTGATCGTGACTTCGGAATTGACGGGAAGCGATTCGGTTCCGACGAATATCCCGATATGATATTCACCGCGCGTACCGGGAGTTTCGAAATAAAATTCCACGGTTCCGTTGCCCCTGGTATTGTGCACGTTGTTGTCGGTGGAACCTATGTTGAACTGAGGATCCTCCACGAACCCGATATACATACCGCTGAAATCGTCCTCGTCGCCGAAAGCCGATACGGAATCGATATCGTACGAATACGAAATTTTATATTCTGAATTCGCCTTTAACCAAACGGTTTGAATCGCGGAAGCATATCCGGCAGATTCCGTGTCTATCGTCAAACCGTCCGAACCGGTCGAAAACACGCTACTGACCGCTATGCTGTTGCCGGCGGAAAGTTCCCATTCGTTTTGCAGATCTTCGACGCCGGAATAATAGAAATCCGATGTGGAATTTGAAAAGGTCAGAATTTGCGCGCCGGGTTCGTCAATAAATTTTCCCGTGCAGCCCGTCAAAACAAAAACAATGGCGAGCGCTGCCACCAAAATTAAGATGCTTTTTTTCATCTCGGCTCCTTATTGAGTTGTTGTCATACGTGCGCCGCCGCAGCGGCGCACGCCGAACGTTTTTACTTACCTGCCTGCCTGCTTTACTTTCGCCGCTTTGCCGGTACGTCCTCTCAGATAGTACAGCTTCGCGCGTCTTACTTTGCCCTTTCTGGTGATCTCGATGTGATCGATCTTCGGGGAGTGCAGGGGGAACGTACGTTCTACGCCTACGCCGAAAGAAAGACGTCTTACGGTAAAGGTTTCGCGGATGCCGCCGTTTTTCCTGGCAATAACCGTGCCCTCGAAGGCCTGAAGCCTTTCACGGGTGCCTTCGACGACTTTTACGTAAACTTTGACGTTGTCGCCGATGTTGAAATCGGGCAGGTCGGTTCTGAGACCTTCTTGTTCGATGATGTCGATGATGTTCATATGACTTACCTCCTGTAAACGACGTACGTATCGGTTTGGGATTTTATTGCCCGACATAGGTCCGCCGCAAAGTCTAGTATATGATACCAAAAAGCCAAACCCGGCGCAAGCGTTTTTTACAGATATTTAATATTAAATTTTAATGGAAGAAAAACCCGGCGCCGAAACCGGCGTCTGTAAATTAAATTTTACGGCTTATCGCCGGCAATCCGCCGGCAATCCGCCCGTAAGCCGTCAGTCCCCCGTCCGCATTGCGGTGACCGATCAATTCCAATAACCGTAAAAAGCGTTCGGAATGTGTTCGATCATGTCGTTTCTGACGGCGATGATATCGAACCTGATTTCGACGTCGTTCAGACCGCGTTCCAGAATATACGCTTCCGCCGCTCTCAGAAGGTTGCGGCGCTTGGCGCGGTCCACCGTTTCCGCGGCGTCGCCGAAGTCGCCGGTGGCGCGCGATCTTACCTCGACGAAGATCACCGCTCCGCCCTTTTCCGCGACTATATCGATCTCTCCCCGCCGGGCGTAGGAAACGTTCCTGTCTATGACGCGGTACCCTTTTTTTATCAGATATTCGGCTGCCGCCTGTTCGCCTCTTACTCCTTCTTCGGATGTGTTCATAATCTTCAGCTTTTATAAAAATCTGTGTTTCGGGCTGCCGAAAATCACTTTTCGGAGTCCGATTCTCCCAATATGTTTTTCAGGAAACTTTTCCTGTGTATCGGGCAAGGTCCGTATTTTTTAATGGCTTCGATATGAGCCTTGGACCCGTAGCCTTTGTGTTTTTCGAATCCGTATTCGGGATATAATTCGGCGTATTCGGTCATCAGCTTGTCCCTTTCCACCTTTGCGAGTATGCTTGCCGCGGCTATGCAATGCGACAGCGCGTCGCCGTGTATCAAAGCCGTATACGGCACGGGAAGTTCCTGTTTCACCGCGTCCACCAGAACGTGTTGCGGTATAGGAAACACCGAAGTCAACGCCTCTTTCATCGCAAGTTTCGTCGCCTGCAGGATATTGATTTCGTCGATTTTTTCGGGGGAAACGAATACTACTTTATAAGCGACGGATCGGTTTATCAGTTCGTCGTAAATTTTTTTGCGCTTTGCTTCGGAAACCTGTTTGGAATCGAAAACGCCTTCCACCGGGTCGGAAAGATCGGGGATACAGCACGCCGCGGCGACGGGACCCGCCAAAGGTCCTCTGCCGGCTTCGTCTATGCCGGCTATCAGCCGAATGCCCTTTTTGATAAGAGCGTTTTCGTAAAAAAACATATCTGTTTCGGAAAATTTAGACATATATCCTCGTTAAAAACAAAAACCGCCGTGTCGGAACAAACGGCGGATCAGATCGCGTCCAAAGGGAGTTTGGTAAGGTAGCCTTTGCGGTAATCGTTGACGAACGCCTGGGCGGCGCGCGTAATATCGGGGATACCTCCGCGCTGAATCAGCCCCCGGGATACGGCGATAGCCTCCAACGCTTCCCCGGGCGGAAGTTCCGCCGGGATCTTCCCGTAACGAAGCTCTATCGCGGAGGGATCCAACTCCGAAATGATCTTGTAACCTTCGGCGGCAAGTTCCGTAACGTCTACCACTTCGTCGCGGACGGAGCCCACCAACGCAAGCCTTACCGCCTTGGCTTCGTCGGAAAAATCGGGGTACAGCACCCCGGGAGAATCCAACAGTTCTATCGAACGGCCGATCGATATCCACTGTTTGCCGCGCGTTACTCCGGGACGGTTGCCCGTCACGGCGCGTTTGGACGGAGCCAGCGAATTTATCAAAGTCGATTTTCCGGAATTCGGCACGCCTATGACCATGGCGCGGATTATTTTGTTTACGCCTTTTTCCTTGTATCTCGCAATAGCCTCGGCGTTCAGATCGAACAGGCTTTTGACTATTTTCGGAGCGTCTTTTTTTGAAGCGGAATTGGTAAAAATACATTCGGCGCCGCGCGATTTAAAATGATCGACCCATTTGTTAAGTTCTGTTTGGGATACCAAATCGGCTTTATTGAGTACATACAGACGGCTTTTCGATCCGATAACGGGTTCGAATGCGTCGCTTTGGGAAGAGCGCGGAACTCTGGCGTCCAACACATAGACCACCGAATCCACGTTCTTTATTTCCTCTTTCATCATCCTGACGGCCTTTGCCATGTGGCCCGGGAACCAATGAATCCGCATACTTAAATCCGTTCGTCCTTATGCAGTTCGTTGTATTTTTCGATCAGATCGGGGCGGCGTTCCGAAGTGATTTTCAGGCTTTCCTTCAGCCGCCACGCGGCTATCTGCGCGTGATGCCCGGAAACCAGAACTTCGGGTACTTCTACACCCATAAAATTCTGCGGCCGCGTATACTGAGGATATTCCAAAAGCCGTTCGGAAAAACTTTCCTCCGCCGTTGATTCATCGGAGCCCAGAACGCCCGGAACATACCTAAGGATCGCGTCTATAACGACCATCGAGGCAAGATCCCCCGAAGTCAGAACGTAATCCCCTATCGACAGCTCTTCGTCGATATCCATATCGATGACGCGCTGGTCCACGCCTTCGTAAGCGCCGTTTAACAGCACGATGTTTTCGGTTTTCGAAAGCCGCACTACGGCGTCCTGATCCAAGTGCGCTCCTTTGGGGCTCATATATATTCTCAGAGCCTTTCTTTCGGGATCCACGGCGTTTATCGCGTCGTGAATGGGCTGCGGAGTCATCACCATGCCTGCGCCTCCGCCGAAGGGATAATCGTCGGTCTTTTTATGTTTATTCGCGGAATAATCACGGATATTTACGATTTTGACTTCCGCAAGACCCTTTTCGAGAGCTTTTCCGACCAGGCTTTCTTTCAACGGCGCGTACATTTCGGGAAAAATCGTCAAAACGCTAATCTTCATACACAGCCACCTTCCCGAAAACTTCGGCGTCCAATAAAAGCGTCCCCGTTTCGGGAGAAACTTCCTTTATCAGTCCTTTGACGGCGGGAAACAAGATCTCGTTGCCCGCGCGTAAGCCGCCATTTTTCGTCGAAGCGCCGGAACGACTTTCGCTGAAGACCGTGATCACCGGAGTCGGAGCATTCAAACCCACGTCGGTCACTTTCCCTATCTTTTTTCCGTCGCTGAGCGCGCATTCCAAACCGATCACGTCGTCCCAGAAAAATTCGTCCGCGTCCAGCTTCGGACGGAAAGCGTCGGGTAAATAAGCCGTTCCGCGTAAGGAATCCGCATTTTCGGGAGTGTCTACTCCCTTCAGCTTTATCAACGCTCCGCCGTTTACCGCCCGTATCGACTCCACAGAATATTCTTTTCCGCCGAAAAACACGACGAAAACCTCCGAAAAAAACTTCGGAGATAAATTCGTGGAAAGTCTGATCTCGCCTTTTATGCCGTGCGCACGGCAAAAATCGCCCAGCGGCAGCATCAACGCTCTTCGATAAATACGTCGTAACGACGGTCCATGCCCTGCGAAGCCGCCTTTACGACGGTGCGGATGGCTTTTGCCAGCCTGCCGCCTTTGCCTATCAGCCTCGCAACGGAATCTTTGTCCACCAACACTTTAATGTCTACCCTGTCGCCGTCATCCAACATTATGATCTCGTATGAAGAACTGTCGACGACCTGCCCGACAAGAAAGTCCACAAAATCGCGCATGACGGATTATTCCTCTGCCTTAACCTGAGCTTCGACGGCGGCTTCGACCGCGTCTACTTCCTTGGGCTCTTCTTTCGCGGCTTTCGCGTAATTTGCGGAAACGATTCCGGCGTTTACGAATAACGACTTCACGGTATCGGTGGGTTGCGCGCCGACCTTCAGCCACTTTTCTGCAAGATCTTTGTCGATTTTGATGTCTGCCGGGTGGACCTTCGGATTGTAGTAACCGATCTGTTCGATATATTCGCCGTCACGGGATTTTCTGGAATCGATCGCTACGATACGGTAGAAGGGATTTTTCTTTGCGCCCATTCTGTGAAGTCTGATTTTTACTGCCATTGTTGTTTGTCCTCCGTTTATATATGGATATTGTTTGTCGAATATTATAATATTGTTGCTACAGATACCGAACTATATCAAAATCGGCACTGCTATTTGAATCCCTTCATCGGGAAAGGCATTTTCCCGGTGGAAAGTTTCTTTACCATTTGTTTTGTCTGTTCGAATTGGTTCAAAAGCTTGTTGACGTCCTGTACCTCGGTTCCGGAACCGCGGGCGATCCTCCTTCTGCGCGAAGCGTTAAGGATCTGAGGATTACGCCTTTCCTTCGGCGTCATCGACAAAATTATCGCCTTTGTCTTTTCCAGCTGTTTTTCGTCCACGTCCAAATTTGCACCTTTCAGCCGTTGACCCATTCCGGGGATCATATCCAACATATCGCGCATGTTACCCATTTTCTTCATGCTGTTCAATTGTTGCAGATAATCCTCCAAGTCGAAGGAATTTTCCTTCATTTTCTTTGCCATTTTGGCGGCTTCTTCCTCGGAAATGGCATTTTGAGCTTTTTCGATCAGCGTTAAAACGTCGCCCATCCCCAAAATTCGGGACGCCATTCTGTCGGGGTGGAAAGGTTCGATATCAGTCAATTTTTCGCCCGTTCCGACGTACTTAATGGGTTTGCCGCAGATGGCTTTTATCGAAAGCGCCGCGCCGCCGCGGGTGTCGCCGTCCAATTTTGTCAGGATCACGCCGGATATATCCAATTCCTGATTGAACGAAGAGGCTACGTTGACAGAATCCTGTCCCAACATGGCGTCTACCACCAGCAGGATCTCTTTCGGACGTACTTTGTCTTTTATAGCGCGGAGTTCGTCCATTAAAGGTTTGTCGATGTGCAGTCTGCCCGCAGTATCGACAATTACAAAATCAAAGCCGTTTTTTGTAGCGTAAGCTACAGCTTTTTCGGCAATTTCTACCGGATTGATTTGTCCGAGGCTGAACACCTCTACGCCGGCCTTTTCGCCCACGACCTGCAACTGTTTAATGGCTGCCGGGCGGTAAATATCGCCTGCGGCGAGCAACACTTTTTTATTGTCGCGTTTCAACATCGCCGCCAATTTGCCGCACATCGTGGTTTTACCCGCGCCCTGCAGTCCGCACATCATATATACGGTAGGCGGTCTGTCCGAAGTTTCCAGCTTCGCGTGTTTGGAGCCCATCAGTTCGACCAATTCGTCGTTGACGATTTTAACGACCTGATGACTGCTTTCCAAACCTTTCAGTATCAATTCGCCCTTTGCTTTTTCGGAAACTCTGTTTACGAATTCTTTTACGACGGTATAATTGACGTCGGCTTCCAACAAAGCGACGCGGACTTCGCGCATGGCGTTTTTAATTTCGAGTTCCGACAGCGCGCCTTTATTTTTGAGTTTCGAAAACGCATGATTTATTTTTTCGGATAAAGAGCCGAAAAGCGCCATACTATATCTCCTTTATTCGTTCAAGAATATTGCCCAACGTTTTTTTCGAACCTGCGTCCGAAGCGTTCATAACTTTTTCGATCTCGGCGGTCAGATTGCTTATTTTCCTGACCAAACCGAGTTTCGCTTCGAAATTCAACAGTTTTTCTTCCGCTCTTTTCAAGGTATCGAAAACTGCCTGCCTGGAAACGTTCAATTCCGAGGCGAGTTCGTTCAACGATTTATCCTCGTCGTAATACCCTTTTATCACCTTTTGCTGGTAATCCGTCAACAACCCGCCGTAGTAGTCGTTCAACAGTCCCATCTCAATGTGTTTAAGCATCTTTCAACCTGTCAAGCAATTTACCTGTACACCAATTCTATCAAAGTGTTACCCGCCTGTCAAGCAATTTTGTTTGTCGCATATTAAATTATTTTTCCTATGTTTGCAAAAATCAAAGATACTTGACCGAAAAGTTACGGACGAATCTTTTCCCTGCGGTATCCGGCAGGTTTTCACTTCGCTCGGATCGGTTCCGAACGCTTTCGCGCAATCCTGCGCATAAGCCGGAATAAAAAACGTAAATTTAGTCCGCTCTCCGTCGGAAACATTTTCATCTTTTTGTCACGAACTTTTAAATCAAAAAAATTTTCGTTCGCAACGGAAAGCATAGCGGAATTTTACCTTTTTAGACCGCGGCTCCGACATTCGGTAAAAACGGATTTCCGCAGCGCGCGAAGGTGTACTAAATTTCAGACTTGCGATTTGAACGTATTCCGTCTTTTTCCATAACGGAAAACAAAAAAAAATAAAAGTTTACGCAATTCCTTTTATTGCCGCGAACCGCCCTCCCCTCCGTATCCCCGTATTAAAGCCAAGTAACGCCGATATCCGCACTTTTCGGGCTTATTTTCAGCGGCAATGAATTAATAAGAGTTGCATAAAAGTAAAATATATGGTAATATATCCTTAATCTTACTTTTAGGAGAACGATATGGAACTTACTACAAACCAACATGTTCTGGATTTCGTAAATAAGTACGTTGACCTGATGAAGCCCGACAAGGTGGAATGGATCGACGGAAGCAAAAAACAGCTGAACGCTTTGACAAAGATTGCCGTTTCTACGGGAGAAATATACAAATGCAATCAAAAACTCCTGCCCGGCTGTCTGTATCACCGCACTGCGGTAAACGACGTTGCCAGAGTTGAAGGCAGAACCTTTATCTGCTCCCGCGAACAGAAAAACGCCGGCCCCACCAACAATTGGATGGATCCCAAAGAAGCGTATAAGAAACTTGACGCGATCGCAGACGGTTGTATGAAAGGCAGAACGATGTACATCATTCCGTTCAGCATGGGTAAGATCGGATCCCCCTTCGCCAAATACGGCATCGAGTTGACCGATTCCATTTACGTAGTGTTGAATATGGCTATCATGACGCGCGTTTCCGCTAAGGTCCTCGCCAAATTAAAAGATTCCGACGATTTCGTTCGCGGCATCCACAGCAAAGTCAACCTGGACGAAGAAAACCGCTATATCTGCCAATTCCCCGAAGATAATACCATTTATTCGTTGAACTCCGGCTACGGCGGCAACGTGCTGTTGGGCAAAAAGTGCTTTGCGTTAAGGATCGCAAGCTACCAGGGCTGGAAAGAAGGATGGATGGCGGAGCATATGCTGATCCTGGGCGTTCAGAAACCCGACGGCGACATTAAATACATCACCGCCGCTTTCCCGTCCGCCTGCGGAAAGACCAACCTCGCAATGTTGATCCCTCCCGAAACCTATACAAAGAAAGGCTATAAGGTGTTCACGGTCGGCGACGATATCGCCTGGATCCGCCGCGGCAAAGGCGGTATGCTGTATGCCGTCAACCCCGAAAACGGCTTCTTCGGCGTCGCGCCCGGCACGAACGTAAAATCGAACCCGAACGCGCTTGCCACCACTCAAAAAGATACCATCTTTACCAACGTCGTATACATCCCCTCCACAAAGACCGTTTGGTGGGAAGGATTGGACAAGAATCCTCCGAAGAACGCTTTGGATTGGAAAGGCAACAAATGGCACGGCGGTATGGTTGACGCCGACGGCAAAGTCATCAAAGGCGCTCATCCGAACTCCCGTTTCACGGCCCCCGCAAAGAACTGCCCCTGCCTCTCTTCCGAATTCGAAAACCCGAAGGGCGTGCCGATTTCGGCTATCATCTTCGGCGGAAGACGTGCAAAAGCCGCGCCGTTGGTCTATGAAGCACGCGATTGGAAACACGGCGTATTCGTCGGTTCGATCATGGCTTCCGAAACCACTGCGGCGGCAGCCGGTGCTGTCGGCGTAGTACGTCACGATCCTATGGCGATGCTCCCCTTCTGCGGATACAATATGGCGGATTACTTCCAACATTGGTTGGATATGGGCAAAAAGGTCAAGAATAAACCGAAGATCTTTAACGTCAACTGGTTCCGTACCGATGACGAAGGCAACTTCCTGTGGCCCGGATTCGGCGACAATATGAGAGTTTTGGATTGGATCATCCAACGTTGCGAAGAAACCGTCGACGCAGTCGAAACCCCCATCGGATATATGCCGAAGCCCGAAGATATCAACCTCGAAGGTTTGGATATGTCCGTCGAAGATCTGAAAAAGATCCTGGATTGCGACAAGAAGGTCTGGACCGCCGAAGCCGACGATATCGAAAACTACTATCGCACCAAGTTCGGCGACACTCTGCCCAAAGAACTGTATGCAGAGCTTGCCAAACTCAAAAAGAACCTCAGAAAGCGTTCTATGTAATTCATCTGCAAACAAAAAAGATCGCCGTCCGGACAGGACGGCGATTTTTTGTATCGTTCTAAAAAACTGTCTTCGTTATTCGGCTTCGGCACGAAATCCGTCGATAACGGATAAGACCGATCATTCGGGCAGCAGGATATTGGAAACGGCGACTTCGGCGTTCTCGCCAGAGATCGTTATCAGCTTTCCGCCTATCATATCGTCGTCGTGATAGACCTGACGGGTGCTTTTTACCCCGTAATGCAAACCTATTCCTTTATATTCCACGGAATAATCGTTGACGTGGTCATGTCCGACGAACACGTCCGTAGTCGCGCCCAATTGCTTTATTTTATCGAACATACCTATGTTTATCAAAGCGTGGCATTCATCTTCGCGCCTTTCGCCGAAGCCGATCGCGGGATCGGAACCGTTAAGCTGCCATTCGTCGAAAGCCACGCGGTATTCCGGCAGAGGAATATGGAAAAACATCATCGATTTAGCGTATCCGGATTCTATCAGGTTGGTTTGCAGCCAATCGTACCAATAAATCTGGCCTGTTTCGAAAGTACCGTACGAAAATTCGGGGTAATCTTCCAAATATGTACCGGAATCCATCATTATCAGCGAATAATACGGTTCTCCGTTCCTGGTGATATTGACAGCGTAGTTTCCCAGACCGCCTATGTTTACGGGGCCGTTTCGATACAATGAATATTCGGCGTTTTCATAAATTTCGCCCATATAGAATTTATCCGCCCTTCCTTCGTCGTCATGGTTTCCGTAAGTGACCGCCCAAGGGATGCCTATATCGGAAAAAAGCTCCGCAACGTGTTCGACGTAAAAGTTGTTTTCGACGGTCATAACCATATCGCCCGTAATTACGATCATATCCGGATCGGCTATTTCCACGGTACGGCGTATCAGCTCGTCGCTGTCGGCTATCTTGTACCCGGCGCGATAGTGCAGATCGGTGAGTTGCAAAATCCTGAACTCGTCGCCGTCCATATTTATCGTGGTTATGTCGTCGATATCGAAAGTATCGTTCCCGTCCTTATCGATTTCAGTCCATATGTTGTCGTAATCGGGATCGGACGGGAGTCTGACGTATACTCCCAGCAAAGTTATACCCGTTATCAACGCGGCTGTTAAAATCACGGCGATCGCTATCAGAAAAGCTCTGGATCCATTCATAACGCGCTCCTTTTATTGTTTTATAGCGGAATATAATAAATCATACCCGCCGCCGCCGATATCAATATCAGCGCTATGGGCGGAATTTTCTTTTTGGATATCAGTCTGTACGACAGAGCGATGCCGCCTACTACCGCAAATATGATCAAAGCGTGGAAATTGAAATCGCCTTTGACGGAAAAATCGTTGTAGTTCGCGTAAAAACACTTTACCACCAACAAAAGTCCCGTGGATATGATCAGCCCCCAGATGATCGGAGTCACTCCTTTCATCGCGGCTTTCACATACTTGTTTTTGGAAAAGTTTTTGAACAGCGCGGCTATCGCCAGAATGATCAGAAACGCCGGAGTGACTACCGCCGCCGTCGCCAAAAGACTTCCCCAGAATCCGCCGATATCGCTGCCGACGAAAGTCGCCAGGTTTATTGCGATCGGACCGGGAGTCGATTCGGCTATGGCGATATAGTTCCACAGTATATCCTCGTCGTCTATCCAACCGCGCGACAAAACTTCGTCGCGGATTATCGGGATCATTCCGTATCCGCCGCCGAACGATACCGTACCTATTTTTAAAAACGAGAACAGGAGCTGTAACCAAATATTCATTGCTTATCCTCCTCGTCCTCGTCGGATTTCGGCGTTGGCAGCGCCGCGGAAACTTCCGCCGCCGGACCGTCCTTTTTCTTGTTGATCAGATCGACGACTATTTTATAAATTATTCCGGTGGCTATTCCTATCAAAATAAGGTATATCGACGAAAAATCTATGTTGAATATATCGAATAAAGTCACCAATAAGAAAGCCGGCAGGAACACGCACCAATCGAATACGTCTTTGCGCTTCTTTTTCATCATCCCGACGCCGGCGGATATTATCAGAATGGCGATACCTACCTTTATCCCTTCAAAAGCGTATTGCACGGGAGTAAACGCCATGAATTCGTCGTAAAACAACGAAATTATATATATGATCGCCACGCTGGGAATGCAAACCGCCACTACCGCGACCAAAGCCCCCCAGAACCCCACCAATTTATATCCGATGAACGTAGCCGAATTTATGGCTATCGGTCCCGGAGTCGATTCGGCTATGGCGATTATTTCGTAAAATTCCTCGTTAGTTATCCAACGCCTTTTGCGGACGTATTCGTTTTCTATCAAGGCTATCATTGCGTAACCGCCGCCGAAAGTGAATAATCCTATCTTTATATAGCATAAAAACAGCTTCAGCAACAGCTTGCACCTGCGGCAGAAACGCTCTTTTTTGGTTTCACCCTCCGGAACTATCAGGTCTTCGGACATTTCTTCCGCGTCTTCGTCCGCGGATACGGAAGCACCCTTATCCGACGCTTTTTCGGGCTGCGTCAAACCGTCCGAACCCGTCACGGCAGACTGCGCCGCAATTTCTTCGGGCTTGTTCGCGTCGGCGTTTTCCATCGTCTCGGAGTTTTTCCCGGGCTGGTTATCCATTGTTCTTTTTCAATACCTCGCTGACCGTGCGCATATCGCATTTGCCGGCGTATTCGGATTTAAAATGTTTCATCACGGCAGGCACCGATTTGTCGGGCAACGCGGATATGACGGCGGCTATTTCCTCTTCCGTCATCATCTGCGGCATAAATTTTTTCACGGCGGCGATCTGTGCGTCCAGGTCGGCTACCTTTTCTGCCCTTCCCGCCGTTTCAAAGCCCTGTCTTTCGTCCAAAAGTTCCTTTTCGCTCTTTTGCAAAACGGCTACGACGTCGGAATCCTTTAATTCCGCGCCCTTTGCCCTGAGTTCGATTTCGGCAAGCATTATTTTATTCAATACCACGCTAAGCACGCCGGACGTATTCTTGTCGTGTGCTTTCATCGCTTCTATGCGCGCCGCTTTTATATCGTCTTTTAACATATCCTCAGCTTCCTCCGCTGATTAAAATTTTTACATCTTGATCGACAATTTTGTCGCTATATCGAAAAATTTCCAAGGCGCGTCTTCCTTCGGAGGATAAACCCTGAAAACAAGCTTTTCTTTTGTTACGGGATGCGGAAACCTTATTTCGGTAGCCCAAAGCGCCATATTGTAACCTTCGGGCGTTTTTGCGTTTCCGTATTTTACGTCGCCGAAAACGGGGCATCCGATGGTCTTTAACTGCACGCGGATCTGATGGCTGCGTCCCGTATAAATTTTTACGTCCAACAGCGCAAGGTTTTCGCGGGTTTCCAGAACGGCGTATTCCATCAACGCAAGTTTTGCTCCCTCCGTCGCTATCGGCACGCAATAGACGGTGTTCCTGGCTTCGTCTTTGTACAGCGCGTTTTTCAAAAACGCTTTCTTTTCCTTAGGGATCCCCGTGGTGACGGTAAGATACCTTTTTTCGAACTCGCCCGATTTAATGCACTCCTGCAAGCGCGCCGCCGCCTTTGAGGTTTTCGCAAACACCATGACTCCGCCGGTGGGTCTGTCCAGACGGTGGACCAATCCCAGATAAGCTTCGCCGGGTTTGTCGTACTTGTCCTTTATATAGCGTTTTAACGCAGAAAGCAAATCGTCGTCGCCGCTTTGATCTTCCGCGACAGGCACGTTTTGCGGTTTTACGACCACCAGAAGATGGTTGTCTTCGTATACGATATTGATGTCGTTATAGTCTATCATTTTGTTTTCCATATCCGTTAAATCAACCGAATGTAGTAAATGCGCTGGCGCCGGAGGGTAAAACGACGTTTTTCCTGCCGGTAGGCAATGCCAGCTCGTATGCTTCGGTATTACCTCTGCCGTTCAATGCTATGTCTATTATGTTTTTCGTCACCGTGGGCTGCAGCCCCGTCGTGTACGAATTTATCAGGAAAAACAGCGGATCGTCGGACAATAGCGTCACGGTCTTTTTGACGAAATCGAACACGGTGTCTTCCAACTTCCATATCTCGCCTTTCGGACCCCTGCCGTAGCTGGGAGGATCCATAATCACCGCGTCGTAACGGTTTCCGCGGCGGATCTCACGTTCTACGAATTTGATACAATCGTCCACTATGTAACGCATCGCCTTCTGCCCGAGCCCCGAAAGTACGGCGTTTTTGCCGGCGCGTTCGCACATCGCCTTCGCCGCGTCAACGTGAGTCACTTCGGCGCCTTCCTTTGCGCAAGCCACCGACGCACCTCCGGTATAAGCAAACAGATTCAGGACCTTTATCCGTCTGCCGGACGATTTTATCAGATTCCGCATCTTAGACCAATTATATGCCTGTTCGGGGAATATACCGGTGTGCTTAAAGCCCATAAGCTTCAATACGAACCTCAGATCTTTCCAGGATATCTCAAATTCGTCCGGAACTTTTTTCAGGTATTCCCAGCTGCCGCCGCCGGATCTGGATCTGCGGTAAACGGCGCTGAGTCCCGGGTATTTTTCCATATCGAAAGGCGCTTCCCATATCACCTGCGGATCGGGGCGCAGCAAGACGACAGATCCGAAGCGTTCCAATTTCATTCCGCCGCCGGTTTCTATGACTTCGTAATCTTTCCAATCGGATGCGAGAGCTATCATTGTTCGCTGTCGTCGTTTTGCAATATCTCTGTCGCCAAAGATTCGTATGCGGAGGTGTTGTCGATATTTTTCAGTACCGACCAGAATTCTTTCGCGTCGGTCTTGTGGTTTTCCCTGGCAAGCAGCCTGATTATGTTTATCAAACCGAATATAAGTTCGTGTCTGACGGCGTTTCTGGCGTTCTTGAAATCGGCGTAATCCAATTCCGTACAAAGATCGCCTTTATACAGCCTCAATATATTCCGCATGATCCGCACTTTTTCGGGAAGCGATTCGGTTTCCGAAAAATCGCGGCTCAGTTTCAAAAACCTGTGGTAGTCGCAGTTCAGATCTTCCAGGTGCAATACGTAAGTGGAGTTTATATATTCCAATTTAAACTTTATACCGTACTGCGTAAGCGTTTTCCTGATAATGTTGTTCGTGGTTTTCAGATTGTTTATCGCGGAATCGTAAACGTAGTCTTTCCACATATAATCGATGATGGCGTTGCGGTCCATACCGTTTTCGCCGGCAAGAATATAATACAGGAACAGTTCCTTGGATTTCCTGGTCTTCCATTGTATTTCCTTGCCGTGAGAAGTTATCGAAGTGACTCCGGCACCAAGCATCGTCACGTTCAGAATGCCCATATCGCTGCCGGAACCGTTTTTGGAATCTATCAGAGCCTTTATCTTCGATACGATCTCCGGTTCGATATTGTGCGATTCGGCTTCCTGTATGATGGGACCGAAAACCGCGGTATCGGTCAGCACCATTCGCATACCGTAATTTTCGCTGCACCTTAAAATATTAGTCACTATGGAATCGACGTCGCGTATCCCGCCCTTCGCCAACAGACAGTTCGCCGCAAGTCCCATACTGTATAACCATACGAACGAACGGTTTTCCGCCGCGTCTATCGCCAAGGTAGCGGCTTTGTAGCTTCTGGCGCGGTTGCCCTCTTTCAACGCAGCGTACGAATAGATCTGGAACATCATCGAACGGTATTTCGGCGCCATTGCTTCGGATTCGTGCAGATACAGATTCGCAAGTTTTTCGGCATAGGCGACGCGGTTGAACAAACAGTTCAGATAACACCTGACATATACCGTGAAATATCTTTCGAAGCCGAAATCACCCGTCATCATACTGCCGTATGCGAGATCGGAATATTTCAAAGCCGATTCCTCGTTGCCGTAGAAACTTTCCATCAACGCTTTAACCGAATACAGCATATGGATATCGTTGAACAGAGAGTTGTTTATAGCGTAGCTTAAAGCCTCGTCGACCAGACTCTTCGTGCGTTTCAGATCGCCGTCGAAATAGTTCATGGCGATTATCCTTAACGGCACGACGTACAGAGGGAAGAGTTTCTTTATCCTCTCCGCCGTTTCCATCGATTTTCTGTAATTGCCTATACCGAAATAATAAGTTTCGATGTTTTCCATCAGCTTCAGCGACCAGAAATGTTCGTCGCCGCCGGGCGCGTTCAACGCCGCTTCAGCCTCCGAAACCGAAATTTTCCCGTGTCTCAGAGAATCGGGAGTGATATATTGCAAAACTTTCAGATAAAAAGCATCGTCGCCCGTAAATTGTTCCTTCAGACCGACGAAAAACGAATTCAGCGTTTCGATATCGCCTTTTTTCAGCATACAATATATTTTCAGATAGTTCGCGCACGCGACGGAACGCGTGGTGCCTACCTTTTTCAACGATTCGATGATCCTGTCCGTTTCCTTTAACGCAAGATCGTAATTTTTATCCCGTTTGGCAAGTATGCACGCTCCCAACAAAGCGGTAAACGGATATTCGGCGGGATCCGCGGATATCTGCATATCCAGGTGCGCCGCGATAAAATTCATAGAGTTGATGATCTCCTCGTCGGAACCGATTATCTTCTCCAAAGTCCTGTTCATCATCCCTGCGTCGCCGTGATCGTACGCAAAAGTCAATGCGTCGTAAGACGAGACGTGTCGGAAAAGATATTCGAACAGCCTGGATTCGACGGGAACGCCGACATAATCTCCCATATGGTGATTCAGCTGTCTGTCCCTTCCGGATAAATAATCCACGAGCTCCCTTTTCAGGACATAGAATCCGCATCCCGAAGTATGCTTGCATTCGGTAAGATAACCGCCGTGCGCACGGCACAGCGCGTTGAGTCTGGGAATAGATTCTGGGGAAATTTCGTTCAGGATCCCGACGGGGAAAGCACCGTATTTACCTATATATTTCAACAAAGCGACGTCCTCTATCGGCACCGCCGTAAGATACATTTCCGGAGTGCAGAATTCGGAAGACGGCGGCAGAGAATCCTTATCGATAATACCGGGGCATTTGGGTTCCAATTTGACAACCGGGATATTCAGATAACAATCCGAAGACATCACGACGCGCACGTTGGAAGGCGCTTTGGAAATCAAATAGACGTATTTTTCGAAAGTGCAGTCTTTGGAAAGCAGTTCCAGCCTTTCAAAAATCAAAAGTACGTTCTTTTCCAACGATTTAAGATAATCCAGAACGACGCGGATACCGACGTCGGAACCGTTGTATTTGGAATCGCAGAACAGAATCTGTTTTATGCGCAAAAGTTTCGCGGGCTGATCGGAAAGAACTTTTTCCGCCAAAGTTATACAAAGCTGTCTTAGGTCGTCGACAGCGGCGTTGAACCTGTAACAATATTCGAATTTTTCGGACAGCTCCTGTAAAAAGCCTTCTTTGTCGTATTCGGACGGGGCAAACAAGAAAGTCGCCGTCTGATCCGACGCCACAATATCGTTAATCAAAGCGCTTATGCCCGTTTCAAGCTTCATTCGTTCTCCTGCTCATTACCCTTTTCACAACTATAATTTGGTAAATATATTGTAAATTAATCGTAAATAAAAGTCAAGTGAATTCTCAGTGAACGTTGACGTTTTAATGAAAAATTCGACTAAGCACGCGCTATATTCGTTAGTAGCTTTGTTTTTATTGTGTTTTTTTCGGTAAAACTTTTTCGTCTTAAACCGCTCACATTGCCGCCTTCTGCCGAATATATTGAGTCGAGGTGACAATGAATATAAACGATTATATCCGCAAAAAAAGCCGAAACAACCTCTCGCCCGAAGAAGCCGTCAAAAAATACGCCGCAATGGACGAACAGAGCCTGATGTCGGAGCTTTTCAAGACGGCGGCGGAAGGCAGAGCGTCGGGAGAACTCACCGACGAGGTCATAGACAATTTCTATACGACGGTGGCTCCGATGCTTTCCCCGGAACAATCCGAACGTATGCGCGAACTCATCCGCGAACTAAAAAAATAGGTTATGGATATTTCATCTCTGTTACCGCTGCTATTGATGCAAAACGGGTTGTTTTCGGGAAAGGATTCGTCGGGCGGAATGAACGCCGCGGACCTGATGCGACTTTTCGGGGCAATGAACGGCGGATCTAAAAATCCGTTTTCCGAAATGTTCGGAAACGCCGCTAACTTCGGATCGGGGACTTCGCCGTTTGCCAATATGTTCGGCAACAATCCGTTTTCGGGGGCATTCGGCAAAAACTCCGGATCCGCGGAACGGAATAACGGCGGATTCGGTAAAAGCGCCTACCGCGCCGAAGAAAACCGCGGATATTCGTACAACAAGGACAACCCTTCGAAAGACAATCTGAACGCGATGTTCCCCGAAGAATTGTTGAAAATGCTGCGCAACTTAAACCGCGGAAGATAGAAAATATAAGTGCCGAAAACAAAAAAAGCGCCCTGAGCGCGACCGATCCGTGGGACTAAGTAATAACAAACCCGCGTATGTGCAGGTGGGCGAACTGTCGCTCCCTTTTGTCTTCCCCTGGCGTCGGACAAAGTCCGGGGGGCTTGACATTATGAGCCGAACGCGTAAGCCCTTTTGGATGTTAGGGTTCCACACGCTTAGCCCCACATCTCGGCAAAATTATTATAGCACATATCTTTTTAATTGTAAATACCCAATTTTTCGGGCGCGGAAACCGCCTTTTTCAGCCAAGGCAAAACATAAAAACCCGTTTAAGCCAAAGCGTTATTTTACGTCTTTGTCCGTTTCCGGCGCGTCCTCGGATTTATCGTAATCGCCGGATTTATCGGAGTCTTCGGTTCCGACTTTTTCCGCGTCGAGATTTTCGGTCTTTTCGCCGTTCTCGTCAATCTGCAGAGAATTGTCGGACGCAGCCGTTTTGTCGGCTTTTATGAATGGATACAGACGGGTCATTTTTTTATTCGTTATCTTCTTTTTATAGACCGCTATTCCCGCCGAAAGGTAAGCCGCGATAATCAACGCCGCGACGCATCCGATCGCGATTCCTGCGATTTCGCCTCCCGAAAGCTGTTTTTCGGGTGCCGCAACTATCGTAATTACAGCCGTCATCGATTCCGGCGCGTTATGGTTTCCGTCGGGCAGGAACGTCGCGGTGACGGTATGGCTCCCGACTTCCACGGCGTCGTTACCGGAATAAATCACCTGCAATCCTTCCGGAACGCTGCCTGAAACGAAGATCGATTTAGCATTGCCGTCATAGGTAAATTCCGCGTCGGAAAAGATCACGCCGCTCATATCGTAATCTACCTTTTCGATGATCAGTTTGCAGGTTATGTTCAGATCGAAATAATTCGGATCGTCGATGTCGAACAACAGACGGATAAAGTTTTCCCCCGCGGGATAAACCGTGTCGCCGGGAAATGTCGGGGCTACTGTCAGATACCCGTTTTCGAATTCCGGCAGCGGCGTCCTGTCGATAATCTGTTGCAGAGTTTCGCCGTATACTCCGGTAAACATAAATCCGCTCAGCCCCGGAAAGCCGCCGTACGCGCGGTAAATTTTATAATCGGCGGTGACCGTCGTTTCGGGAACGCCCCCTATTTCGGGAATGGTAACGTAAATAACGTAGTCCCCCGCGTTTTCGGGAAGCCCCGGCTGAATATCGCCGGCAACTCCGTCCGTAACGGGCGCGAAGGCAAACGACATCGAAGAATAATCCGTTTTGTTTCCGGAAAAATCGGTTATGACGAAATCCACGCCCGGTTCTATGGGTTCGCCGTCGTAATAGGGTTCTGTCAAAGGATCGAAATTTTCCGTCGGCAGAGAAAACACATAATCCGTTTCGTCCGCGGCGGCGTTACCTGCCGGCGTGCGCGGCGGGGCGAAAGCCGCAAACAACGCAAGCGCCGACAAGATCAAAATCAAAGACGCGACCGCCGAAAAAACGGCGATCGCCCTTACGGATTCAGATTTCCGAACGTAACCGCGCATTCTTGGATCAGTTTGCTACAGCGAGAAATTCAAAGTCTTTCTTTCGCCGTTTTCGATATATTTTACGGTAAAGTAATTGTTGTCAGAGCGTTCGGCGGAGATTATCATCGCGTTGGATTTTTCAAAAGTATCCGTCAGCAGTTTCAATTGTTCTTCGTTGAACGTGCCCACGTCGTCGGAGACGAACAATACGTTTCCGAACAGATGGTTGATCTTTGCCAGAAGCTGTTTCTGTTCCTTCGTGAAGCGCAGGTTGTAATCCCTTACAAAGAACACGTCGGGATCGTTGCAGAACGCTCTGCCGTCCAAGTGACGTCTGAAGACGGTGGATATCATCGCGTTCTTGGCGGAAGGGATCTCGTTGGTCAGGTTGATACGGTTGTGGAATCTGTCTTTGAAGCTTAAAGCGACGTCACAGCTTATCCTGCAGGCGTCGACTATTCCGAAAGCCGATCCCAAAGGCACGCCGCAACCCAATAAAAGCTTGTCGCCCACGCATTCGCGTAAGAATTCCATAGCGTCCGCCATAATCTTTCCGCGCGTCAGTCCGTTTCTGGGGAACATACACTGCGAATACAGGAAGTCCAATTTGACCATATCGTAGCCCCATTCGTTCAATATCACGTTAAAGAAGTTGCGGATGTGTTCCCTGACTTCCTCGTTGTAGATATCCAACGTATAGGCTCCGCCCCAGCCCGGGCAGCCCAGAACGGGTTTGCCGGCGGCGTCTTTTATCAGCCAATCGGGGTGTTCGTTAGCGGTACGCGAAACGCGCTGTACGTTGAAGGGAGCCAACCATATCCCCGCCAAAAAGCCTTTTTCGTGGATGCTGTCGGCAATAAATTTCATACCGCGCGGGAATTTTTCCGAAGGATCCAGCCAATCCCCTACGAAAGTTTCGTACCCGTCGTCCACCTGGAACACGTTCACGGAATCGGAAACTTTGGAAATTCCTTCGAGGTCGCGCAAAATAATCTTTTCGTCGATCTTTTGGAAATAGTTATACCAGCTGGTATACCCTGCCATATGATCTATCCTGGGCTTCGGTACGCCCATTCTGCGGAAATATTCTTCGAAGACTTCGTCGTATTTGCCTTTGATACGCACCACGTTCATCAGCTCGTAGGACGTTCCGGACGGCACTTCCGCGCCGGCAACGTCCTTGGTAATGACGAAACTGCCTTCGTCCATTCCGACGTAAAACACCGTAAAGCCGCTGCTTTCGTTCAAGGAACCGTATAGCTCCACGTCGTCTTCCAACCTGAAATAACAGTATGTAAAAGAATGAAAATTACCGCGCTTGGAGGAATACTTCGTAAAGTTGTAGTCCCCTGCCGGAGTAGCCAGCTTTCTGCCTATCGGCAGCAACCTGACAATGGCGGGTAAACCTTTTTGTTTGTCGTCGGCGGTGTATTCCGCCGAAGTCGTCCACGATTGGTAACCGTTCGAGAAAAAACGTTCCTCGTTGACGCACTTGCGGTTATAACTCAACGAAAAAGATATCAATTCCAGCTTCTCTTTCGGAGTAATGACCGTTTTTATACCGCTTTCGTCGGCTTTTTCCTCTATGACGTAATGTTCGTTCTGGTATAAATCGTCCTCGTAGATCCTGCCTCCGAAACGGTATTTGATGTGCATTCTTTTTTCTTTCATGTTTCCTCCTGTGCGCTTCGCCCGACGCTTATATCGGCTAATCTTAAATAATTATAATATATAAAACGCCGAATTTCAATAAACAATTTAAAAAAATGCGGTCAAGCATAACAAACGGTTGCCTTTTACCGTTGACGACCGCCGCGCACCGCCGTTACGGAAAAGAAAATCAACCTCCGCAAGCGGCTTTCGGTAATATCCGCGTCGGCTGCGGAATAATCATTACGGTGAATATGTCTGTCAGAATTCATCCGGCTTTCTGGGCGGCTGCCGCCGTAATGTGTCTTACGGGGAATCTGCCCGCGCTTGCGGCGGCGCTTGCAATAGTGCTGATCCACGAACTTGCGCACGCGGGAGCCGCTTACGAACGCGGATTCGTAATGAACAAGATAACTTTGATGCCTTACGGCGCAGTATTGTCGGGTGAAGAAAACATTCCCGAAAAAGACGCTTTTCTGATCGCCGCGGCAGGTCCCCTTTCAAACGCCGCTATATGCCTGATCCTTTGGGCGGTATGGTGGCGTTTTCCTGCGGTTTACCCTTATACCAAGGTTCTGTTCGACGTCAGCTTTGCAATAGGAGTTTTTAACATCCTTCCGTTTTATCCCCTGGACGGGGCGAGAATGCTGTTGGCGGTTTCCAAAAATAAACTGCGCGCGCTGAAAATATTAAAAATTTTCGGAGTGGCAGGTTCATTTCTGATGCTGGCGTGGTTTGCGGCTTCGGCTTTTCATTCGCTGAATCTTGCGCCGGCGATAATGGCTGTTCCCCTGTTCCTGGGCGCCGTAGGCGGCACCGAAAAGGAACGCTACAGGCATATTTACGAATGTATTTCGGAGGGAAAAGTCAAAAACGCGCCGTTGGAAAACAAAACGGACACCGTGTATTGGGGGCTTAAATTGAGGACGCTTTTGAAAAGGCTGAACCGAAACTGCCTGCGCTCCTTTGTGGTTGTGGACGACGATATGAAAACGGTCAAAAAACTTTCGGAAAAGGATTTTCTGAAGCTTCTGGAAAGAAACTCCGTAAGCGCGACGCTTAAAGAAGCTTTAGAGTTTTCAGACGCGCCGCGTCCAAAGTGATCTCTATATAATAATTCCTTCCGGACGGCGTTATTTTCAGATTAAGATCGCCTGCGCCGTATTCGAACCAACCTCCCAACACCCTGTCTACGTCGTTAAGAAGCGATTTTCCGAAACCTTCGGGCAGTCTGTCGCTGCGGTTCAGCGCCTCCGCCATACGCCTTTCGGGGTCTGATTGTTTCATTGTTATTTCCTCCCGAACAAAAAGAATCTTTTCCGTTCGCTGACGCGGTAGCCTTCTTTATCTGAATCTATCGCTTCCGCCAAACGGATATACGCTTTTCTGGATTCGCTGCGCGGAGCCGAAAGCGAATTAATGCCGATCTCGTCGGATTCGGGCAATTCTCCCAATAGTTTCAGCCTCATCAGCCCCGCAATCGCGTCGCCGGATACGGCTTCGCCCTTCTGAACGCGTTCGGGAATTACCCTGTTCACTACCAATCCGCAAACGTCAACGTCGTAAACGCCCAAAGCCTCCAAGGTCCTGTCGGCGTCCTTTACCGCGCTGAGATGCGGAGTAGTCACTATAACGACTTCCTTCGCCGCGGAAACCGCGCGGTGAAAACCCTGTTCGACTCCGGCAGGAGCGTCTATCAGCACATAATCCGCCGTTTTTGCGTAAATAGCCGTGATCGCCTGAAAAGCCGCCGCTTTTATACCCTCACTGCCTTTCACGGACGGCAGTAGCCCCACCCCGGGGAAATCCTGCGATCCTATCAGAGCTTCCTCCGGTAAAGCCCTGCCGGATATAACGTCGAACACGTCGTAAACGACCCTGTCTTCCAACCCCAAAGCGATATCCAGATTGTTCAATCCGACGTCGGCGTCGATCAGAGTCACTTTATAGCCCATTCCCCCCAAAATAATGCCTAAATTGGCGGTAACGGTTGTCTTTCCCACGCCGCCTTTACCGGATACGACGGCAATGATTCTTGCCATAAAAAATCACCTCTACCGATGATAGCATCCGTGAAAGAGGTGATTTTGAAAGTTTTTGTCGAATTCGGACTACTTCCGATTTACTTCAGATCGTCGATACGGCGTAACAGCTTTTCGCGTTTCAGCTTGTTTTCATCAAGCTTTCTGCGTTCCGATTCCACCAACGCTTCCGGAGCCTTGGATATGAATCCGCTGTTCGAAAGCATTCCTTCGCCGCGGCGTATCTCGTTTTCGACCGACTTCAATTCTTTGTTCAGACGCTCGGTCTCCTTCCGGAAATCGACCAGATCGCCCAAAGGTATGAATATTTCGCCGTCGGACAGCGCGATCGATACGAATTTGCCGCCGATCTCGTCCTTGGAACGGATATATCTGACTTCTTCGACTCCGGCAAGTTTTTTCAGATAGGTTTCGTTGCGCCTCAGATAACTTTCGGCGTCGCCGGAAACGCAAATACCGATCTTCTTCGAAGGCTGGACTCCCATCTCCGCACGAACGTTACGCACTGCGCGGATGACGTCTTTCACCTTTTCGAATCTGCGGTATTCGGCGGTGAACATAAATTTCTTGCTGTATACCGGGTAAGATTCCACCATTATCGCGCCGCTTTCGCCGCATTCCGACCAGATCCTTTCGGTAATGAACGGAGTAAACGGATGGATCAGTTTCAGTATCTGTTTCAAAACGTAAGTCAGCACCGACAGCGTCCTGGCTTTTTCCGCCGCGGAATCGCCGTAAAGGGCAGGCTTCGTCAGTTCGATATACCAATCGCAAAAATCGCTCCAGATAAAATCGTACAATTTTGCGTTAGCCATTCCGAGTTCGTATTTTTTCAGGTTGGCGTTGACTTCCTTTATGGTCTTGTTTAATTTATAGAGTATCCATTTATCTGCGGAACTGTAGTTAAAGCTACCGAATTCGGGCATATTCACACCATCGGCGTTCATCAGCACGAATCTTGCGGCGTTCCACAGTTTGTTCAGGAAGTTTCTGCTGGGTTCCATCTTGTCTTCGCTGAAGCGGATATCGGATCCGGGAGCGACGCCGGTGGTCAGACTGAACCGAAGCGCGTCCGCGCCGTATTTGTCTATCAGCATAATCGGGTCTATGCCGTTACCCAAGGATTTGGACATCTTTCTGCCTTCCGCGTCGCGGACGATACCGTGAATAAGCACTTCCGGGAACGGGATCTCGCCCATATGTTCCAATCCGCTGAAAATCATTCTTGCCACCCAGAAAAAGATTATATCGTACGCGGTGACCAAAAGGTTCGTCGGATAGAAATATTTCAGATCCTCGGTTTCGTCGGGATATCCCAAAGTGGAGAACGGCCACAGCGCCGAAGAAAACCAGGTGTCCAGGACGTCCTCGTCGCGTTTCAGGTTGCGGCTGCCGCACTTCGGGCATACGGTGGGATCTGTCTTGTCGACTATGACTTCGCCGCAATCGGAACAATACCACGCAGGTATCTGATGCCCCCACCACAGCTGACGGGAAATGCACCAATCGCGGATATTTTCCATCCAATTGAAATAAATCTTTTCAAACCTTTCGGGGATAAAGGTTATTTTCTTGTTCTTTACGACTTTGATCGCGGGTTTTGCCAGAGGCTCCATTTTCACGAACCACTGTTTGCTGACGATGGGTTCGACGGTGCTGTGGCAGCGATAGCATACGCCCACGTTGTGTTCGTAAGGTTCTATCTTTTCCATCAGACCCTGTTCCTCGAGGTCGTGTACGATACGTTTTCTGGCTTCGTCCCTGTCCAGACCTTTATAAGTGTAACCGTTTTCGTTTATTACGCCGCCGTCGTCCATTATGCGTATGACGGGAAGGTTGTGCCTTAGCCCTACTTCGAAGTCGTTGGGATCGTGTGCGGGAGTGATCTTTACGCAGCCCGTTCCGAAGTCCAATTCGACGTAATCGTCGGCTATGATCGGAATTTCCCTGTCCGTCAGCGGCAATTTCAGCATTTTGCCGATCTTGTCGGTATAACGTTCGTCTTTCGGATTGACCGCGACGGCGGTGTCGCCCAAGAGCGTTTCCGGCCTGGTAGTGGCGATCACCAGATAACCCGATCCGTCGGCATACGGATAACGTATGTGCCACAGATTCGATTGTTGCGGTTCGTATTCCACCTCGGCGTCGGACAGCGCGGTATGGCAATGCGGACACCAATTGATGATCCTGCTGCCGCGATAAATCAAGCCCTTCCTGTAAAGATTGACGAATACTTCGCGGACGGCTTTCGAACAGCGTTCGTCCATCGTAAACGCCTCTCTGGACCAATCCAACGAACAACCCAGACGCCTTAGCTGCTGTACTATCCTGCCGCCGTAAGTCGCCTTCCATTCGTAAGCGCGTTTCAAAAATTCCGCTCTGCCTATATCCTCTTTTTCCAAGCCCTCTTCGCGGAGTTTGTCTACGATTTTAACTTCGGTGGCGATGCTGGCGTGATCGGTACCCGGCAGCCACAGCGTGGAATAACCCTGCATACGCTTGTGCCTGACGATTATATCCTGAATGGTATTGTTCAGCGCGTGCCCCATATGCAGCTGCCCCGTAATGTTCGGAGGCGGTATGACGATAGAAAAAGGCGGTTTCGAATAATCGACTTCGGGAGTAAAATATCCTTTCTTCTCCCATTCTTCGTAAATAGAGGTTTCGAAACTTTGAGGCTCGAAATTTTTCTCCATATTCATTTTGCGGTTTCCTCTTAAAAAAGCAAGTTATTTATTCAGACGCGTTCCGCCCGTAACGGTACGGGCGGAACGATATAAATCCGTTTTATTCCTTTTTGTCCGCGGCGGACGCGTCGGCGTCGCTTTCCGCAGCGACGTTAGCGCCGTCCTCGGTCGCGTTTTCGGAAGCGTTTTCGGGTACGTTTTCGACGTTCACGCCCTCTTTTGCGGCTCTTTTTTTTGCTAATATACCTTGGATGATGCCTATCGCCTGTTTCAGATAGTTAAAGAACGCGATATACGTCAGTACCAATCCGATGCCCAGCACTATCCAATCCAAGTAAAACACTTTTTCCGCCCAGAACGGATGGAAAAAGCTCATTATTATGGCGCCGGATATCGTTGCGGACGCCACTTTACCCATATAATTCGCTTTTATGTTCTTGCTGTCGCCCGCCATGAACACGCCGCCGACGACCATAGTCGCTTCTTTTAATATCAAAACGACTATGAACGCCCAATGAACGTAAGAAATGATCACCAGACCCAGAATCGTCGCGCAATGCATCACTTTGTCGGCGACGGGGTCTATCATCTCGCCGAGTTGCGATCCCTGATTGAAATGCCTGGCGATATAACCGTCCACGACGTCGCTGGCCGCCGCAACCACCAAAAGTATCAGTCCGATCATAGGCAGACGGTATTCTCCTACGGACAGATAGGTTTCGGGATCTATCGTGCACCACATAATAAACGGAACGCAAAGTATCCTGAAAAGCGACATCATATTGGGAATAGTCCAAAGTTGTTTCAACAGTTGTTTCACATTTATTTCCTCCGGAAAGTTTATGCGCGCCGCGCAGTATGCCGGAAAGCGCGCATTGGTATGATTATAACATACTATTATAGAGAATGCAAACTTTATACCAAGTTTAATTGTCCGTCGGTGCTGCCGAAAAAAATGCGATTTCCGGAAAAGAAAATCGCAAACGGACCCGTATGGAGCGACGGCGCGGCGGTAAAGATAATTTTAAATTCCCAGCATATTCAAAAATTCTTTCTCGTCTATTATCCGTATACCCGATTTCAGGGCTTTGTCCAATTTGGAGCCGGCATTTTCGCCCGCCACGACGAGATTGACCTTTTTCGACATCGAATCCGCATTCGTTCCGCCGTTTTCGGCAATGAGTTTCTGTGCTTCGGAGCGTTTAAAACGTTCAAGACTTCCCGTCAGTATCACCGTCATGCCCGAAAATACGCCTTCCGCCGGCGCAGCTTTTTCTTCGAACACGATACCTTCGGATATCAGCTCTTCGACGGCGGAACGTTTTTCAGCGTCCGCAAAATAATTGACCACGGAACGCGCGGTGATCGATCCGAAATCGTCCAGAGCGGCGATCTCTTCCTCTCCGCCGTTCATCAGCGCGTCCAGACTGCCGAAATGGTCAGCCAGCTGTTTGGACGCCTTTTTACCGATATTCGGAATCCCGATCGCGTAAATAAACCTATCCAACGTAGTATGCTCCGAACGCTTTATGCTGTTCAGAAGGTTGGATATTTTCTTGTCTTTGAACCCGTCCAATTCTTTCAGATCGTCCTCCGTCAGCCTGTACAGGTCGGCGGCTTTTCTGACTCCGCGTTCGTTGTAAAGCTGTTCCAAAGTCTTTTCGGAAAGTCCGTCGATATCCATACAATCGCGCGAAGCGAAATGGTCCAAAGCGGAAACTATCTGCGGAGCGCAGTCGGTTTGGTTCGTGCAATAATAGAACGCGCCTTCCTGCCTGACGGGGTAACCGCACGCCGGGCAACGCTCCGGGGGGAGTATCTCGCGGTCTTCTTCGTGAGCTTCGTAAACGCCCATGATCTCCGGAATGACGTCGTTGGATCTGCGAATCAACACCCTGGAGCCTATTTTGACCCCTTTCTTCCTGATGTCGTCCATATTGTTCAAGGTGGCGTGTTTTATCGTCGCGCCGCCAAGATCCACGGGATCCAGCTCCGCCAACGGATTCAGCTTCGAAGTCCTGGACACCTGCCATATCACGTTTTTCAGGATCGTGGTCGTTTCGTTGGCTTTGAATTTATACGCCAACGCCCAACGCGGAAATTTTTCGGTATATCCCAATTCTTCGCGCACCGCCACGGAATCGACTTTTATCACGGCGCCGTCGATAAGATAATCCAAATTGTCGCGTTCCGCCTCTATCGCGTTCAAAGAGGCGACGGCTTCTTCCTCGGATCTGACTATATCGAATCTTTTACCGTATAAAAATCCGTTTTGAATTATAAAATCGCGCATTTCGTGTTGGGAACCGAACGAGATGCCCTCGTGATATCCGATATTGTACGCAAAAAAGTCAAGTTTCCTTTTGGCGGTTTCGCCGGGGTCAAGGTTCCTGATAGCGCCGGCGGCGGCGTTCCTGGGGTTTTTCAGCGGAATTTCCGCCGTTTTGTTGTATTCGTCGAACGCCGAAAACCGCATTATCCCTTCGCCCTGCACTTCGATAAGCCCTTTGAACGGGATCGACAGCGGAACCGTGCGAATTGTCTTTATCTGTTCGGTGACGTCCTCGCCGGTGACTCCGTCCCCTCTGGTGGCGCCTCTTATCAGACTGCCGCCTTCGTAAGTGAGCGAAATTGTCAGACCGTCGAATTTATGTTCTACGGTAAATGCCGGAGTTTCGCCGGATTCTTTTTTCACTCGGTTGAAAAAGGCGGTGACTTCTTCGGGGGTGTTGGCTTTGTCCAAAGAATACAGCCGCGCCAAATGTTTGTAAGGTTTAAACGCTTTCAGCGGTTTTGCCCCTACTCTTTTCGTGGGAGAATCGGGGAGCACGAACAGCAACTCCTCCTCCAACGCCTTTAATTCGTCATAGAGTTTGTCGTATTCGGCGTCGGACACCGTCGGAGCGTCCAAAACGTAATATTCATAAGCGTACTTGTTCAGTTTCTGTACAAGTTCCAACATTCTGTCCATGGAATTTCCTCACTTTTTCAGCGTGACGGGTGCAAGCTGCAATACGAATTTCTTTATTCCCAGGTCTTTGAACGCGATGGAAGCGGTTGTTTCCTTCCCGGAGCCGCTGACGCTAAGAATGACTCCTTCGCCGTACCTGGGATGCCTGACTTCCGCGCCTTTGACAAAGCCGGTCAGATCCTTTTCGGCGGCGGCGATAACCGGTTTCGGAGCGATAACGGGTCTGCCGGACTTCCTTTCGGATAAAAACGGAGGTCTTCCGCCCGAACCGTAAACGTACTCGGAACGCATTTTCATATTCAGATATGCGTCCGAATGCACTCCGCGGCTTTCTTCCACGAAACGCGACGTCAGACAAGGTTCGATATGGTTGAACTTAAACCGTCTTACGGCGTTCGTGATAAACAGTCTGTCCTTTGCGCGGGTTATGGCAACGTACATGACCCGGCGTTCTTCCTCCATAGATTTCGCGTCGGATTTCAGTGCCTGAGCGGACGGGAAAGTGCCTTCTTCCAATCCTACGGCAAAAACCACCGCAAATTCCAGACCTTTTACCGCGTGCATAGTGGCGACTGTGACCTTGTCGCGGTCGAAGTCCTCCTCGGAATCGTCTCTGACCAGCGAAACCGTCTGCAGGAAATCGTTCAGATCGGCTTCCGGATACTTTTCCTCGAACTGTTTTACTTCGGACAGGAATTCCTTTACGTTTTCCCATCTTGCGGCTTCCTCTTCGGAGCCCGCCGAAGTATAGTATCTTTCAAAACCGACTTTTTCTATCAGGTACTCCGCGAAATCTCCCACTTTTATATATGAATGAGAGATCAGATCGCCTATCAAAGCCGTAAAAGGCATTGTCTTTTTCTTTATCTGTTCGGGGAGTTCCTCGGAAAGCAGCGCGTCGAACATCGATTCGCCACGCGAGGACGCAAAGTCCCTTATCTTTTGAACGGTGGCTTCGCCGATACCCCTTTGAGGTACGTTGATTATCCTTTCCAACGCCTCGTTGTCGGCGTTGTTGGATATCAGCCGCATATACGCCACGGCGTCCTGAATTTCCTTTCTGTCAAAGAACCTTATACCGCCCAAAACGCGGTATTTCATTCCCGTCTTTGCCAAAGCCGTTTCAAAAAGCCGCGTCAGCGAAGTCGCCCTGACCAATATCGCAAAATCCGACTTTCGGTACCCGTAACGCGCTATCAGGAACCTTATTTTGTCGATAACCCAATCGGCTTCCTGTATGTCGTTGTATGCCGTGAAGTAGGTTACTTCCGCGCCCGAACCCCTTATCGGTTCCAGCGTCTTTTCGTGGCGTTCGTTATTGAAACGGATCAGGTTGTTGGCGGCGTCCAGGATCTGCGGCGTGGAACGGTAATTTTCCACAAGTCTGTAAATTTTCGTCCCGGGGAACTCTTTGTCGAAGTTCAGGATGTTTTTGATTTCGGCTCCGCGCCAACCGTAAATAGACTGATCGTCGTCGCCCACAACAAATATGTTGCCGTTTTCGCCGGCTATGAGTTTGACTATTTCGTATTGCACCCTGTTGGTGTCCTGGAATTCGTCGACGTGAATGTACCTGAACCGCTTGCGGCAATACGACAGAGCTTCCTCCGAAACCGTCAGCACCTCTTTCATCCTGTGCAGGAGATCGTCGAAATCCATGGCGTTGGACGCCGTCAGCAGTTCGTTGTACCTTTCGTATACGCGCTTTATGTCGTACGCGCTGTCGGTCAGTCCGTTTATTTCGCGGAAATATTCGTCGGGATCCATACCCGCGTTCTTCGCGCGGGAGATGTGTTCCTTCATCACCTCTTTCAACTGCTGACTTTCGATATGCAATTCCCTCATCGCCTTTGCGATGACTCTTTTGGAATCGGTTTCGTCGTATATCGAAAAATTCTTTTTGAATCCGATGTGCTCGGCAAACTTCCTCAGCATAGAAGCCGAAAAGGAATGGAATGTGGAAACCCACACGCCGTTGTCGGCGCCCAGCAATACTTCCAGCCTTTCGCGCATTTCGGCAGTCGCCTTGTTCGTAAAGGTTATCGCAAGAATGTTCCAACCGGGAACGCCGAGTTCTTTTACTATATAAGCGACCCTGTGCGTCAAAACGCGTGTCTTGCCGCTGCCGGCTCCTGCAAGCACCAAAACTGCGCCTTCGGTGTCTGTGACTATCTTTTTCTGACTTTCGTTCAGGTTATCTAAAATCGAATCCATTTCGTACCTTCGTACCAATCGTACCCCAACCGGAGCCGCATTTCGTCTATCGCGTAAGTATCCGTCATGGAAGCCATATAATCGGTTATGGCTTGTTCGGGGGAACCGGACAGCTTCGCATACAATTCAGGCACCGCGGACGGATTCGCGCGATAGTAATCGAACAGCGCGGACAGCCATTCCTTGGCGCGCGCTTCTTCTTGTATCGCGTGCTCGGCAAGATAGACGTTTTCGAACATAAATTTACGCAAAAGCGCGGTCGCTTCCGAAAATTCGGGCGACTGCGCGACGAAATCGTGCCCGTACGACAGCGAAACTATGTCCGCGACCATATTGTTGATCCTTTGGCGTTTGCCTTCGCCCAGAACGCGTACAGCCGATTCCGGCAGCTCCTTTTCGTCCAAAAGCCCCGCCCTGACTGCGTCGTCCACGTCGTGATTCAGGTACGCTATCCTGTCGGCAAATTGTATTACCTTGCCTTCCAGGGTCATCGGATGCCCGGAGCCGCGATGTTCCTTTATTCCGTCGATGACTTCGGCGGTAAGGTTCAGACCCGCGCCGTCGTTTTCCAACAAAGTCACCACTCTGACGCTCTGTTCGTTGTGTTCGAATCCGCCGCCCAACGCCGCCAGCACCCTTTCGCCGATGTGTCCGAAAGGAGTGTGCCCCAGGTCGTGTCCCCAGGCAATGGCTTCGGTAAGATCTTCGTTAAGTTTAAGACACCGTGCGATGGTGCGCGCGATCTGCATAACTTCTATCGTATGCGTCATACGCGTCCTGTAATGATCTCCCTGCGGCGCGATGAAAACCTGCGTTTTATGCTTTAACCGCCTGAACGCCTTGCTGTGTATTATCCTGTCGCGGTCGCGTTGAAATTCGGTGCGCATCGGACAAGGCGGTTCGCTTTTCGCCCTGCCTTTCGTATCCCCGGATTTTAACGCATATTCGGACAAATATTCGGATTCGAAGTGTAAATACTCGTCTTTCATCTATAAAATTTTATCATATACGCGCGCACGAAGTCAACCGCGGCACCTGTAAAGTTTTGCCGCCCTTTCAAAGTGCGGTTCCCCCGAAAACGGAAAAAGCATGCCCGAAGCATACTTTTTCGCAATTTCGTGTCGTCTGTCAAATGTCCGGATCAATCCAGCACCAGGTTTTCGGTTTCGGTACGCACCTTGGCAACGAAGTCTTCCTCGCTCATCGCGCCGATATCGCCTGCCGAACGGCTGCGGACGGAAAGCATTCCGGATTCCGCCTCTTTGTCGCCGATTATCAGCATATAAGGTATTTTATCCAATTGCGCCGAACGGATCTTGTATCCGATCTTTTCGTTTCTGACGTCGGCTTCCGCGCGAATACCTTTTTTCTTCAGCCGCGCCGTCAGTTCGTTGACGTAATCGGCGGTGCGTTCCGTCAGAGACAGGACTCTGACTTGCTCCGGAGCCATCCACACCGGGAAAGCGCCCTTGTATTTTTCGATCAGCAACGCTATCGTCCTTTCGTAACAGCCTATCGAGGTGCGGTGAATGATATACGGACGCGCCTTCATACCGTTTTCGTCGACGTAGGTCATATCGAAGTTTTCGGCAAGGAACATATCGACTTGCAAAGTGATCAGAGTGTCCTCTTTCCCGTAAACGTTTTTGATCTGAATGTCAAGCTTCGGTCCGTAGAACGCCGCTTCGCCGATGCCGACGGTATATTTTACGCCGAGGTGGTTTAAAATCTTTTCCATTTCCGCCTCTGCCTTGGACCATTTTTCGGGATCGTCTATATATTTGACTTTATCGGTCGGATCCCATTTGGAGAACCTGTACGAAACGTCCTGTTCTATGCCGACGGCTTTTAACATATATCTGGCAAGCTCCAACGCGCCTTTGAATTCCTGTTCCAGCTGTGAAGGCATACAGATTATGTGACCTTCGGATATCGTGAACTGCCTGACGCGGATCAGCCCGTGCATTTCTCCGGAGGCTTCGTTCCTGAACAGCGTCGAAGTTTCGCCGTAACGTATCGGCAGATCACGGTAAGATTTCATTCCGTTGTTGTAGATTGTGTATTGGAACGGGCAGGTCATCGGGCGCAGAGCCATGACCTCGTTTTCGTTTTCGTTATCGATAACGAACATTCCGTCGCGGTAATGATCCCAATGCCCGGAGATCTTATACAGCGCGGATTTCGCCATATACGGAGTCTTGGTGCAGACGTAGCCGCGGCGTTCCTCCTCGTCCTCGACGAACCTGGTCAGGATCCTGAAAAGTTTGGCTCCCTTCGGCATCAGCAAAGGAAGTCCCTGTCCTATGTTTTCGTCGGTCATGAATATGCCCATTTCGCGCCCCAGCTTGTTGTGGTCGCGCAGTTTGGCTTCTTCCAAAGCTTTCAGATACTCCTCCAGATCGGATTTTTTGTTGAAGGAGGTTCCGTAGATCCTGGTAAGCACTTTGTTATGTTCGTCGCCGCGCCAATACGCACCGGCGATGGAAGTCAGTTTGAACGCTTTGATATAGCCCGTGGACGGGATATGCGGACCCGCGCAAAGATCGACGAAGTCGCCCTGACGGTACATACTTATTACGGCGTCGTCGGGAAGATCGTTTATCAGTTCGACTTTGTAGCTTTCGTCCTGTTCGCCGAAAAATTTCAAAGCGGCTTTACGGCTGACCTCTTCCCTGACTATCGGAATGTTTTCTTTTATTATTTTTTTCATTTCGGCTTCGATCGCCGGAAGAGATTCCATGTTTATCGGAGTCACGAAATCGAAATCGTAATAAAACCCGTTTTCGATAGCCGGACCGATCGCCACCCTGGCGGTGGGATAAATACGTTTTACTGCCTGCGCAAGAACGTGAGCAGTACTGTGACGGTAGGCGCGTTTCCCTTCCTCCGTGTCGAATCCCAAAAATTCCACTTCGGCATCTTCGTGTATCGGAGCAGCCATTTCGGTAACCTTTCCGTTGACTTTGGCTACCAAAGCCGAACGGTAAAGCCCGTCCGAAATCGAACGAGCTATCTCGGCAGGCGTTATGCCGTCGGGAAATTCTTTTTTGTCGCCTCTTAATGAAATAATCATTTTTATTTTACCTCTGAAGTTAAATTCAATTATTTATGATCGCCAATATTTCGTTGAAACTGCCGATCAGATCCTGTTCGGGATACGGATCGCCGGGATAATCGACGTCTTCGTTCAGACCGTTCTGATTATAGAAATCGTAGTAAATATCCTTTTTGAATCCGTCGGCTTCAACCGCCGCATAGGAATATCTTGCGGTCGTTCCGCGTTTCGGACGGTGGGTCACGGTATATTTGTCGTCTTCCTCCGATTCGTCGCCTATTTTCAGATAAGTGCCGTCAGCTGCCGCCGCGCCCGGGGAATCCGCCGCAACGTAATCGGGGAAAAGCGCCTCGATCGTTTCGCCGTTTTCCAAGATCACGGTTTCGATGCCTTCGACGATCTCGCCGGCGATGCCCTGGTAAACTCCGCTCATCGCGGAATAAACTTTGTCGTAAGAGGAGCTGCCGTATACTCTGCCGGCGATGCCGCCCACGGCGGCGTACTGCCCGTGCAGATTGATCGCGGAATCGTTACCCGAAGCGAAATTGGTGTATTTCTTGTTTTCGAATTCCCCTGCGGCAGCTACGGACAAAAGATCGGAATTATATAATTGTCCGATTATGCCTCCGGAATAGTTGTTCAGACCGCCGTCGCCCGTTTCCAGATAAACGTAAGCGACTGCGTTTTCGATGCTTCCGAAAGCGATATATCCCGTGATCCCGCCCAAAGACGCAAGATAAGTGTTGTCGGTAGACCCCAAAGGTCCTGCCGATATCGTGACGCTTGCGCCGTCGCCCGATGCCGATTCGATCGCGGAAACCGCGCCGACCGCCGCGTCGGATATCGACCCGCAATCGTATAATCCGGCTATGCCGCCTGCCATCACCTTACCCAATCCGTTCGCGCTGAGCGTGCCCGTAAATACGGCGGAGGATGTTTCGGCGCGCTGAGCCAATCCGAACAAGCCGCCTGCGGTAACGGCTTTGCCGTTTATGATCATCGCTCCGTCCGCCGCGACGTCCGAAGCCGTGACTTTCGAAGCCGAAGACGAGGTGTTGTTTTCGGTGCGGATCAATCCGGCTATGCCGCCCGCATACACGTCGTCGATGTTGCTCCTGTCGTTAAGGCTGAATCTGCCGCTGATTTCGATATCGACGGAAGACGTGACCCCGGATAAAACCAGGTTGCCTTCCGCATACCCCATAGCTCCGCCGGCAAAAGCCGTCAGTTTATAACCTTCGTCCAAAGTGGCGTTATAAATGGCAAGATTCCCGGGCGTCAATTCGATATTGCCTTTCAAAGTGACGTTTTCCAATTTTACGTCGCCGTAAGCGAACGCCGCCAAAGCGCCGATATAAGTGACCTCGGAATCGGCTTCGGCAACGATGTCGAATTCGACGGTAAGATTTTTGACTTCGGCGTTGTATAAATATCCGAAAAGCCCCCAATAACGCGTTTCCTCGGCGGAAAGTTCGTTTTCGCCTTCGGCAACCGCCGCCGTATGCGCGACGGAGTATCTGATCGTGTGACCGGCTCCGTCCAGGACGCCCCTGAAAGAAGTATCGACTCCGTTACCCAACGGAATATAATCGCTGCCGAGGTCTATATCGTTTGTCAGAGTAAATGTCCCCAATGCGGAAGCTTCGCCGGCTTGTTCGGAAATGGCTTTGAACTCCTCGGCGGAAGATATGGTCCGGGTATAAGGCGCCGGCGCCGGCTCATCGGGATCGCACGCCGTCATTGCGACGACTCCCGATACGGCAAGCAACACAACGGATATGATCAAAAATATCTTTCTGGACTGCTTCATTTTCTATGGTCTTATCCTTTAAACGCTTTGTCGATGAACGCCGCCATGTCGGCATACACTTCTTTTCTGTTGATCTCGTTCAGAATTTCGTGTCTTGCGCCGGGGTAGCTCTTGTATTCGGCGTTCAGACCGTATTGCAGATAGTACTTGTAAAGCTTTTCGGCAAGCACCGTTTTGTTGGAAACGGGGTCGTCCGCGCCCACGGCAATCAGTATCGGCAGATCCTTCGGTATGGCGTTCGCCCTGTCGCCGTACATCTTTTGGATGCTGCGGAAAAAGTAGTAATAATAGTCGATGCTCAAAGGATATCCGCAATATTCGTCAGCCTCGTATTCGGCGACTTTTGCGCGGTCGCGCGACAGCCAGGCAAAACGCTGACCCTGCGATTCAAAGGGCTTGTTGTATGCGCCGAAGCTGAGCTTGTCGATAAGTTTACCTGTCTTGTCGCCGCCTATGAAAAGTCTTTGCACCGCGGCAACGGCTTTTCCGAGGCCTACCAATATCCCGCGCATATACGCGGTTCCGGAAAGTATGCAGCCTTTCAAAGAATCGGCATACAGTTCAAGATACCTTTGCGAAAGGAACGAACCGTAAGAATGCCCGAAAAGCAGGACTTCCAGACCGTAATGTTCCTTTGCGTAATCGACAACGGTTTTAATGTCCTTTACGGAATTTTCAAAGGAATCGGGGGCGACTTTGCCCAACTCTCCGTCGGGGTTGAATTTGTGTCCCCTGTGGTTGTCGGCAAGGACTATGTAGCCCGCTTTGTTCAGATATCCGGCAAAATCGTCGTATCTGTCCGCGTGTTCCGCCATACCGTGAGCGATCACCACGGCGCCGATAGCGTTTTCAACCTCGTCCCAAACGGAAACGGTGTTGTATTTGTCGTCAAACGTTTTCAATTGAATGTGCTGCATATGGTCCTCCCGATTTCACGCGTATGCGTTTAAAGACTATAGTATATATTATCACTAAACCGAATATAATTCAACTATTGAATTAAAAATTCTTTCTTTCGGAGGCAAGATGCGTACCGTTTTATTGGCAGGAGGAGGCACCGCCGGGCATGTGATGCCGGCGATAGCCGTCGGTGAAGAATTAAGGAAAATGGGTTTCAACGTGATTTTCGGAGGCGGTTGCGGAATGGAAAAATCGATTGCCGAAAAATATAAAATCCCGTTTTTCGGTGTCCGAACAGTGCGTTTCAGTCGCCGAAACCCCTTTGAAAACTTTAAAATACCTTTTGTGTTAAAACAAGGCGCGGCAGAGGCGAAAAAGGTTTTGTCGGAATATAAAACCGCCGCAGTCTTTGCAAAGGGCGGCTACGCTTCGGTGCCGTGGGCGCTTGCGGCAAAGAGTCTGGATATCCCCGTGTTATGTCACGAATCCGATCTGAGTATGGGGTTGGGAAACAAACTTATCTCCCGTTTCGCGGCAAAAGTTTTAACTTCTTTCCCCGAAACCAAAGGCGGAATTTGCGTCGGAAATCCCGTCCGGAGCGAGATATTTTCGGGTTCGAAGGAACGCGCGATGAAAAAATACGGCTTTTCCGGGGAAATAGTGCTGATATTCGGCGGCAGCCAGGGAGCCGCCGCCATAAACGAATGCGTATTCGCGGCGACAAAGGCGCTGACGGCGGTTTCGGAAGTCGTCCATATTACAGGAAAAGGCGTTTCCGCACCCGAAAGAAAAGGATATATCCCCGTGGAATATGCCGACGATATAGCAGACCTGTATGCCGCGGCGCATACGGTGGTCACGCGCGGCGGAGCGGGCGCGCTGGCGGAAATATCGGCTTTGGGAAAGCGTATGATAGCGATACCCCTGCCGAAAAGCCGTTACAGCCGCGGCGACCAGGTGGAAAACGCCGAATATTATATGAAGAACGGGCAATGCCGCGTAATATTCGAAAACGAGCTCGGCGTAACCGAACTCGTCAGAGCCGTAGAGCGCGAACAAATGCTGCCCGTTCGCAAACCCGTCAATTCAAACGCCGCACGGAAAGCCGCCGAGGCGGTTGCCGAAGTCATTTCCAGGCGGCTGGATTATTAAACGCCGATGATCTTCAGACTGTCGCCGGCGGTATATAACACCATTTCCCTGCCTTCGGAATCGGTCAGAGCGGCGATACCGTCGAAGGCGCCGAAGTCACCGGACAACGTCTTTCCGTCGCGGTCTATCCTAAGAAGTTTGAGTTTTTCGCCGTCGGAATACAAAACCTTAAATCCGCCGTCGAAGCTGACGCAATCGAATATCCTCTGTACGCTGCCTTTCAGCGCAGACGAGGAATTAAAATTGAGTTCGTAATCTATCATATATAGCCTGGTTTCTTCGGCGTGCGTCAGCAGCATTATGTTTTCGCCGTTCATATACGCTTCCGCGCTATCCGCAAGTCCTACTCCCACGCGCTTGACGTCCTTAGAAAGATCGGTCTTTATGAGCTGAACTCCGTCTGCTCCGCGTTCTACCACAAGGTATTTCTGCGCGCCTTCGGAAGGTATCGGAGTAATGCTGAGCAGCTCTTTTTCGGGAACGGTCTCCGTCGTTATCGGCGAAAGCTCCGTTGAAAGTTTCAGAATCGAATAACCTTGTATCCCCTTCACCGCCAAAAGGTAAAATTCCATAAAATCGTATACGTCCGCCACGCTGCCGCCGATCAGACTGTCCGAAGCGACTATTACTCCGTCAGCGAATTTGTACGCTTTCGTCTTGTCGGCTCCTGTAAGGAACAGCAGGAAGCCTTCGTTCAGCGCATAGACTTCCGCACCGTTGCAATCGGTCATCTCCGTAACGTAAGCGTCGTTAAGTTCCGCCGAAAGAGTATGAACGTAGCTTTTCCCCGAACCGGAGGTCACGACGACGAGCCCTTCGGCGGTCAGGCGCGAATTCAAATATGCGTCGCCGCCTTTCAGGTGCCTCAGCGCGGAGATCGTGCCGTCGGATTCCAATTTCAACACGCTGACGGTTTTTACGCCGGCAGTATTCAGAGCCCCCTCTTTGCCCGCGTGCGTGATCACCGCATACTGACCGTCGGAGGTGTTGTGCGCGGCGTTCAGTTCCACTCCGCCTTCCGCCCACAGCGTTTGCGTGTATGTATAAAACGCGCTGGCTTCCGGCGGTATCGGCGAAAACGGTTCGGGGACTTCCTGAGGTTCGTCGTCCGGAGTCACGTCCGGCGCGACGTCGCCGTCCGGAGGTTCGGTCTGATCCGATGAAATTCCGCCCGGATTTTGTTCCCCCGTCGCCTGACTGTCGGCGGCGGGCACCAACACCGCCGCGACTGAAAGCGCGGCAAGGGTCAGCAGTAAAATGACTGTCAGAGTTTTCGGGGTGTTTTTTGCCATAACTCCTCCTTAGCCCGAAGGCGAAGCCTTTTTTACAGATTATAATCCGCTTTTCGGGTACGGGCTTCGGAATGACAAAACTACCGAAATTAAAACATTTTCCGCATAATATAATATTCGGATATCGATCAAAAAAAGCGGCTGTTTGCCGCTTTAAGATCGAAATTATTTGAATTTTTTCAAAGCCTCGGCGCTTGCCGCCTGTTCGGCTTTCTTTTTGGATCTTCCGCGCCCCGCTCCGTAAAGACTGCCGTCGATATAAACTTCGGCGACGTACGCTTCCGGCGGATTGCCGTCGTCAGTAGGCGCGATCTCGAAACGGCATTCGGCGCCGCGCTTCGTGACGGTTTCCAACAGCCTCGATTTCGAATCGGAATCGGTTTTCAGAGAAAAATCTTTTTCCATTACGTCGTTCAACAGACGTTTTATGAATTTTTCGGCTTCGGCAAGTCCGCCGTCCGTCATGATCGCGCCCGTAACGGCTTCGAATATGTCCTCTTTCACCTTCGCGCTGGCAGCCACTTCCGCGGAAGCTTTGCCCGCCCCGTGCAGGACGTATCCGACTATACCGAGATCTTCGACGCGGCGCGCCAAAGTCGGTCCCGAAACGATCTGAGCCTTGGCTTTCGTCAGAAAACCTTCGTCCTTGTCGGGGTATCTTTTCATCAGATAGACGGACACCGTCATTCCCAAAACCGAGTCCCCCAAAAATTCCAACCTTTCGTAAGAACGCGCCCCGTGTTCGTTTGCGTATGACGCGTGCGTCAACGCCTCGTCCAAAAGAGCCGTGTTTTTAAAGGTATACCCTATCAGTTTTTCGACCAGCCGTAGTTGTTTTAACCGCTCAGTCGTCATTACCTTCCTCCGAATTCAAATCGACTGCCTGCAAAATCGCAGCCGCTATGGATTTAGCTTTTGAAGAACCGTGCGCTTTTATTACCGTTTTTTCCAATCCTGCAAAAACCGCGCCGCCGTGCGCGTTGTAATCCATCGTCTTTTTGATCTTTTTCAGGACGGGTTTCATCAACAGATACCCTATTTTCGCACGCAGACCGCCGCTCATTATGCCTTCTTTCAGGAGCGTCATAAACGCCAGAGCGGTGCCTTCGCACGCTTTCAGGGCGACGTTGCCGCTGAATCCGTCGGAAACGACGACGTCGATATCGCCGGACAGGATCTCCCTTGCCTCTATGTTTCCGACAAAGTTAAGATCGTTTTTTTCTTTTATCAGCCTGAAGGCTTCGCGGGTAAGGTCGGTGCCTTTCTGATCCTCGGTGCCGTTGCACAGCAATCCGATCGCGGGATCGGAAATACCCAAATATTTTTTCGCCATTTCGGCACCCAGCCGGGCAAAGTTCAGCAACATCTCCGGTTTGCATTCGGAGTTCGCGCCGCAATCTATCAGAATGACTCTGCCGCCTTTTACGGTGGGGAGCACGGGAGCCAGCCCGGCGCGGATTATGCCGGGTTTGCGCTTTACCAACAGCGTCGCCGCGGTCAATACCGCGCCTGTGCTTCCCGCGGAAACGAACGCTTTTGCGTCGGGATCGGTATTCAAAAGGTTCAACCCCTTTACCAACGACGAATTTCTCATCTTCCTGACCGCCTCTACGGGAGGCATTTCGCAGGTGATGACGTCGGGAGCGTCGACGATTTCCAACCTGTCTTCGGGCACTTGGTCGGATAACCCGTCAATCAACGTCTCCAATTTGGCTTTGTCGCCCGTCAAAGTTATCGAAAAACCTTTCCTTTCCGACAACGCCGTCAACGCGCCGATAACCGTTTCTTTAGGAGCGTAATCTCCGCCGTATGCGTCTAAAATTATCTTTATCATATCAAGACACCCTATAAAAATTTATATCAAAAACGCCGGCTTCGCAGCTGAGGAGGCTGACTGGGACGGCGTTCAAAAGAATGGGAAGCCGTAAAGCTTCCCCCGCTGATTAATTTTCCTTTTTGTCTTCCTTCGGAACTACAACTTGTCTGCCGTTGTAGTAGCCGCAATTCGGGCAAACCCTGTGAGGAGTAATCATCGTCTTGCATTGCGGGCACTCCGTCAAATTGGGAGCGGAAAGCTTCCACTGCGCGAAACGGGTATTTCCTCTTTGCTTCGATACTTTACTTTTAGGTACTGCCATGGTGCACCTCCTATATTGTACTTACAAACGCTTGATAATTATATATGATATATTTCGGCTTGTCAAACAAATTTCGAATATTTATGCCTTTTCGACAAGCTCTTTCGCGTCGCGCGCTATTACCAATTCCTCGTTGGTCGGAATTATGACGACTTTTACCGCGGAATCGGGCAAATGCATCTCGGTGAGCCCCTTCGGAGATCCCATCGAAGCGTTCTTTTCAAAATCGAATCTGACGCCGAAAACCTCCAGCCCTTTCATAATGAGTTCCCTTGCGTAAGAGGAATTTTCACCGATGCCGCCCGTAAAGACTATGCAATCCAATCCGCCCATAGCCGCAACGTAGGAACCGATGTACTTCCTGACGCGGTAAGCGAACATATCGAAAGCCAGACGCGCCTTTTCGTCGCCTGATTTTGCAAGTTCCGTCAAATCACGGCAATCGGAATATCCGGCTATGCCCTGGAAACCGCATTCCTTATTAAGGTAGGTGACTATTTCGGAAGCCGTCTTTCCCTTCTGTTCCGCCAAAAAGCCTACTGTCGCGGCGTCGATATCGCCGGAACGCGTGCCCATTACCATGCCTTCCAAAGGCGTCAACCCCATGCTGGTGTCCACGCACTTTCCGTCCACTACGGCGGCAAGCGACGATCCGTTGCCCAAATGGCAGGTCACTATCCTGGATCCCGCAAAGCCCAGATATTTTACGGCTTCGCCGGAAACGTATTTATGCGAAGTACCGTGGAACCCGTACTTCCTGACGCGGTATTTTTTGTAGTCTTCGTATTTGATGGCGTACATATACGCGTAAGGCGGCATCGTGGAATGGAACACCGTATCGAATACCGCCACGTTTTTCTTGTCGGGCATCAGTTTCATGCAGGAACGGATACAGCCGATATTGGCAGGCATATGCAAAGGCCCCAAAACCGTGTTGCGGTCGCATATCTTCAATACCTCGTCGTCGACTATGACGGAAGAAGTAAAATCCTCGCCGCCGTGCAACACTCTGTGACCTATAACTCCGATTTCATCCATCGAACCGATGACCCCCTTTTCGGGATCGGTCAGCGCGTTCATCACCAAAGTGAACGCCTCCGTATGGTCGGGAATTATCTGTTCGAGCACCAGCGTCTTTTCGGGAGCTCCCGATACCTGCTGTTTCAATTTTCCGGTAAGCCCCGTACCTATCTTTTCGACGATACCTTTTCCGATAGTCTTTTCGTCGGTCATGTCGATGACCTGATATTTCAGCGACGAACTTCCTGCGTTCAATACCAATACTTTCATAAAACTTTCCTTAATTATATTCCTGATTGTAGCCTTGGCAACCGATTAATATTGCAAAGAAGTTATTGCAACGACGCCGACGACGTCCGCCACGGAACAGCCTCTGGAAAGGTCGTTTACGGGCTTTGCAAGTCCCTGACAGATAGGTCCGATAGCGTCCACGTTGCCGAAGCGCTGAACGAGTTTGTATCCGATGTTTCCGGATTGCAGATCGGGGAATATCAACACGTTGGCGTTTCCCGCAACCATGGAACCGGGCGCCTTTATGGCGGCGACTTTCGGAACGATCGCGGCGTCAAGCTGCATTTCGCCGTCCACGTCGAATCCGAGATCGGTCCTGGCTTTCAACGCTTCGGTGGCGGAGACGACTTTGGCGACGTTCGGGTGCGAAGCCGAACCTTTCGTGGAGAAACTGAGCATCGCCACTTTGGGTTCCTTTATACCTGCGATCGATCTTGCCGATTCCGCGGAGGCGATCGCGATATCCACCAGCTGTTCGGAAGTCGGATCGGGTATGACGGCGCAGTCGCCGTAAACCATCGCTCCGTCGTCGCCGTAAGGCGAACCTTCGGGCAGACCCATTATGAAGCAGCTGCTGACGGTTTTGATCCCCGGACGGCTTTTGATTATCTGTAATGCGGGGCGCAGAACGTCGCTGGTCGCATTAATTGATCCGGCAACCATGCCGTCGGCGTCGCCGGCTTTTACCATAAGGCATCCGTAATAAAGGGGATTTTTGACCAAAAGCTCGGCTTTTTCGGTAGTCATTCCCTTTTCCTTCCTGAGTTGGTACAATAAATCGGCGTACTCCGCGGCTTTTTCGGAAGTCAACGGATTAACGATTTCCACTTCGCTGAGATCGGCGTCTTCGGCTTTGGCTTTGATGACGCGTTCGTCGCCCAAAAGGGTTATTTTTGCTATTTTTTCTTGCGCTACGATGGCAGCAGCCTGAATTATGCGCATTTCTTCGCCTTCCGCAAGCACTATGTGTTTGCCGCGTGTTTTGGCTTCGGCGATTATTGCATCCATTATTTTGGACATGACACCCTCCAAACTCTTGTTGATTTTCTTGAATTATGGTATATAATTATATACAACATATAGTATATTACTACCATATGCACCCGAAAAGCAAGTATTTTAGAAAAGCTCGGAGTCCGAATATGAAAATTACAGCGATAATAGCCGAATACAATCCGTTGACAAACGGTCATGCGCTGCATTTGAAGCGCGCCCGAGAAGAAACGGGAGCCGATACCGTGCTGGTCGTCATGAGCGGATCGTTCACTCAGCGTGGCGAAGCCGCCATCGCCGATAAATATATGCGCGCCGAACAAGCCGTTTACGCCGGGGCGGATATCGTCGTCGAACTGCCGACTATTTATGCGATTTCCCCTGCCGACAACTTCGCATACGGAGCGGTAAAGACTATTTCGGCGTTCGCCGACGTGCATTACATAAGTTTCGGTTCGGAGTGCGGCGACGTCGGAAAAATCGAAAAGCTGGCGGATCTTTTGCTGAACGAACCCGCCGAATTCAGCGCGGTGCTGAAAGCCGCGTTGAAAAACGGATCATCCTTCCCGAAAGCGCGCGCCGAAGCCCTGAAAAGCTATGCGGCGGCGCATCCCGAATACGACGGGCTGAAGGACGTTCTGGATTACCCGAACAATTCCCTCGGCGTGGCTTACGTTATGGCGGTGAAAAAAGCCGGTCTGGACATCGCGTTCCATACCGTGCGCCGCGTAGGCGGAAGTTACGATTCCACGGATATCGACTGCGAATACCCTTCCGCCACCGCCGTAAGGCTGGCGTTTAAGCGCGGCGAAACCGAAAAGCTGCAAAACGCCGTTCCGAAGTCGGTGATGGGAATGCTGTCGGTGATCTCTCCGCAAGGCGATACTTTGGGAGATATGGAGCTGTTCAAGCTGAAAAGCATCTCCGGATACGAATTGGAAAATTACTACGACGTTTCGGGCGGCATACACAACAGGCTGAAGATCGCCGCCAACGACGCTCACGACATCGGCACGCTCCTGGAAAACGCAAAGACGAAAAATTATACAATGGCGCGGCTGAAACGCATAGCGTTATACGCTCTGTTGGATATCACCAAAAAAGATTGGGAGGACGCCGTAAACGCGCCGCCCTACGTTAATATATTGGCGCTTCGGAAGGAAAGAAAGGACATACTCAGCATGCTGTCAATGGGCTGTAAAAACGTGCTGACAAGGTATTCGGACGTTTCCAGAGTCGACAAATCGTTAAGGCGTTTCGTAAAGTTGGATTACCTTACCCAAGGTACCCTGGAAATAATAAACCGTTCCGGAATGTTCGCAAAAAAGATGCTGTTGATCTGATTCCGACTAACGGCTGAAAACCCGTTTTTAAAAACCGCCTTCCGGGCGGTTTTGCTTTTGAAGTAAACCGTATTTTTCCGCCGCGCGGAAAGGAATAACCGCCGCCGCGGTAAAATAAGATTGTATGTGAAACTTTATATACGGGTGCTTTCTCTGACTGCGGCTCTGATGTTCGTATTCGTCGTCGGATACTCGGCGGGTCTGGCAGTTGACGACGCGGTCATCGGGAAATTGCTGCTTTTAAAGGATCTGCCCGTCCCCGGCAAAAATCTTTTCGAACCGGTGTGGTCGTTGATATATCTGTCCGAAACCATAGTGCTGACGGCGACTTTCGCCGACGCGAAACTAAGGAAAAATTTCGCGCTGTGGGCGGCCTTCGGCGTACTTTACATTATCTGCTGCCGCGCGTTTTTTGCGGAAGCGTTCATTCTTTCGTTGGGAGCCTTGTCGGAAATTTCGATAATCTGCGCCGTACTGTGGCGGAAATATTACGGGCGTTCCCGGTTGCTGTGCGCCGTCCATACCGTCGTTTCGTTATGGTTCTTTTATCTGACGGCGTTGAATTGGGCTTTGGTACAGGGATCCGCCCTTTAACTAAGACTTATTTTATATAGCTGTTTTGCCAGAGCGTAGGCTGTGAGCTCTTCCTTATGCGCGTTCAGATCGACTTTGTCTGCAAGCTCGCGCGCTTTTATCATCATCCTGACGGGCAGCATCGCTCCGCCCTTTCCGGATTGTTCTTCGCCCAGCCACTCGCCCGCGCCGCGTATGGCAAGGTCGCGTTCGGCAATTTCCAATCCGTCGGTTTCTTCGGTCATGACCTTCAGACGGATCTGTTCCTCCGCGTCCTTTTCCGTATAGAGGAAACAATAGCCCCTGTCGCCCTTTCTGCCGATCCTGCCGCGCAGCTGATGCAGTGCCGCCAAACCGAATCTGTCGGCGTCGAATACCGCCATTACGGTGGCGTTCGGTACGTCTATACCGACTTCTATCACCGTGGTCGAAACGATCACGGAAATTTTATTCGAATAAAAATCGTCCAAAACCGCCTGTTTTTCGGCGGCTTTCATTTTGCCGTGCAACAACCCGACCGCAGGCTTTCCGTTGTATAATTTGGTCAGCTCTTTATATAGTTTTTCGGCGGAGGAATTTTCGATTCCTTCTATATCGCGGATCCTCGGAGCCACGACATAAGCCTGCCTGCCCTTCATACACTCTTCGGCTATGAAATTCAGCATAGCCTTTTTCCCCGCTTTCGTGACGACTTCAGTGGTGACGTTCCCGACGTATCTGCGGTCTATATTCAAAACTTCCACGTCGCCGAACACCGTAAGTCTCAAAGAACGCGGTATCGGCGTCGCCGATAAAGTCAGCGTGTCTTCCGAACGGCTTTTTGCGATCAGGGCGGTGCGTTCCGCCACTCCGAAACGGTGCTGTTCGTCTATTATCGCAAGCGAGAGCGCCTTGAAAGTCACGGCATCGGATATGACGGCGTGAGTACCTATCACTATATCGGTTTCGCCGGAAGCCGCGGCGGAAACGACGCATCTTTTTTCCTTTGCCGCGAGTCCTGCCGTCAGCAAAGATACCCTTACCCCGAACGGCGCAAGTATCCCCGAAAAAGTCCTGAAATGTTGGGCGGCGAGGATCTCCGTCGGAGCCATCACCGCGACCTGATAACCGCATTTTACGGCATAGTAAGCGGTCAAAAGCGCTACTATCGTCTTTCCGGAGCCGACGTCGCCCACCAACATCGCGTTCAGCGCGTCGATCCCGGTCAGCCCCGACAGAATGCCGTCCAGAGCCGCCTTTTGCGAAGCCGTCAGCCTGTACGGCAGAGATTCCGCCACCGCGTCTATCACCGAAGTGTTTTCGCCGTAAAAAAGCGTTCTTCTGCGCTTTCCGACTACCAGACGGTAGGCGGCGATATCCTTCACCACGCTTTCGAGTTCGATCCTTTCTTTCGCCTGTCTGCCTTGCGCGACGGTAGTCGGCAGATGCGCCGACCGGGCGGCTTCAGATAAAGGTATTTCGTCCGAAGCCTCCGGTACCAGGCTCTTTAACGTATAACCTTTTTCGACGGCGTCCTTTACGGCTTCGCGGAAAACTCCCTGCCCGATAAGACCTTTCAGCCTGTAAATGGGTTTGATGCCCCGCCCCTTGGTTTCGACGGCGGTTTCTGCAGTGGGATTTATCAGCTCCGCCGCGCCGTTTTCCTTTTTCAGTTTGCCGTAAACTCTGACGGCGGCGCCGACGTAAACCGTCTTCGAAACGTAATTGGCGTTGTACCAGGTAAGTTTTAGTTTGTAACCGTCCGAGGTCACTCCGCGTGCCCTGAATAATTGCAGTTTGCCCCTTCTTACGGGTCTTGCGGCGTACTCTATAAATAAAACGGCGACCACGAAATCGCCGTTTTCGGCAATTTTAAGGTCGCTCTCCGCATCCAGATCGATATAATCCGCCGGAGTGTAAGCAATGAGTTCTTCGGGAGTGTAAATTCCGAGTTTACCCAGCTTTTCGGCGGTAACCGGTCCTATTCCTTTGATCTTCAACAGTTCCGAAGCCATTACTCCACGGAAATGTAATAATAATAGTGCTGCTGTCCGCCTTCGTAAGCCATAACGTCGTGGAAGGGATATGCTTCCTTCAGTTCACTGACCAATTGATCCGCGTATTCCTTGTCCACGCCCTCGCTGTAATACAACGAAATCGACGCGGAATCTTCGCTGAGCATCTTTTCCACGACGGCTTTCGCGACTTCGTTGACGTCGGAACCTTTGGCGACGATCTTGTCGTAGATGCCGATGATGTCGCCGTTTTTCAATTCAAAGCCGTCCATTTCGGTGTCCCTTACCGAATGAGTGACCTGCCCCGAGCGCACGTTCTGTATCGCGCGGCGCATCATTTCCGTGTTTTCTTCTTCGCCCGCCTCGTGATTGAAATTCATCGCCGCGGCAATGCCCTGAGGAATATTTTTTGTAGCTATAACTACCAATTTAGCCTTTGTAAGTTCTTTCGCCTGTTCTGCAGCCAGAACGATGTTGCCGTTATTGGGCAGAATGTAAACCGTCTTTGCGCCGATGGAATCCACCAGATCGACTATATTCGAAACCGACGGGTTCATCGTCTGACCGCCTTCCAATATCTTGTCTACGCGGAGTTCCTTGAAAATTTTTGCGATGCCTTCGCCGGTGCAGATCGATACGAGCGCGGTGGGTTTTGCCGGGGTCTTTTTCTTCTTCAAAGCCTTGTTCTGTTCCACCATGTTTTCTATTTTAGGCTTATCCAATTCGCCTATCTGCAGCGCATATCCCAACGCTTTGTCGGGATGATTGGTGTGAACGTGGACTTTTACCAACGACAGATCGCCTACGACTATCACGCAATCGCCTATTTTATTCAGTTTGTCGCGCAATTTATCGATATCGGAAAGCGTCGTCTTTTTAAACAGATTTATGATGAAAAATTCGGTACAGTACTGAAAATGTATCTCATCCGGGTCGTGGGAATCGGTAAATTCCTCCTCCTGATTAAATTCCGGAAGGGATACTCCCTCGGTTTCGACGGCTTTTTCCATTTTAATACCCGCAAGGACGTTGTACATTCCTTCGAGTATCAGCAACAGACCTTTGCCGCCTGCGTCTACCACTCCCGCCTTTTTCAGCACGGGCAGCATATCGGGCGTAGCGTCCAAGACCTCTTCGCCCTTATGTAAAATAAGTTTGAAAAACTCCTCAAAATCGCTCTTTTTAGAAGAAATCTTTACAGAATATTGAGCGACTAACCTGATGACGGTTAAAATTGTTCCTTCTTTCGGGTGCGTCACGGCGTCGTAAGCCGAATCGGAACCGGCCTTCAGCGCACGCGCAAAAATTTTGGTGGTGACTTCTTCCGAATCCCCCAAAACCGACGCGACGCCTTTGAAAATCTGACTTAAAATTACTCCCGAATTGCCTCTGGCTCCGCGCAGCGCTCCTTTTGCAAGCGCCTGGCAGATCAGCTCCATCCGATTGTCTTCGACGGCGTCCATCTCCTTTACGGAGCTGGTCATCGTCATCGTCATATTCGTACCGGTATCGCCGTCCGGAACGGGGAATACGTTCAGACTGTTTACCAGATTTATGTTGTTTTCCAGGTTGAGCGCGCCGCCTCGGAACATTTCGCGCACCCGACTTGTGTCTATCCTAGTTGTCATTTATATCCTTAGGCTTTCGCCTCGTCGTTTCTACAATTTTACCCCTACGACGTGGATATCTACCTTTTTAACGCGCATGCCCGTCAGATGTTCTACGTTGTATTCGACGGATGCCGAAAGCGAATCCTTTACGGCGTCACGGTTGACGCCGTCTTTCAATATCACATATAGTTCCACAAAAATGCGGTTGTCCATCGCAACGATCTTTACGCCTTTACTTTTGGGAACTTTGTTAAAAAGAGTCAATATGCTGTCGCTTAGCCTGCGACTTTGAAGCTCCACCACTCCGTAACAATCCAACGTCACTCTGCTGACTATGACGGCTACGGCTTCGTCGCTGATATTAATATTTCCGTAAACGTTAGTGGTTGTAAGAGCCATATTTTATCCACGTCTTTCGCGCAAACGGTACTTCGCGCGTGTAGTATTATTTAATATAATAAATTAATTTCAGAATTTATGCAAGTAATTTTACCTCTATTTTCACATGTCCGTGTTAAACCCGCGCGTTTATGCGCAAGCCCGCGTCCGACGCGCGCGGAGTTTTCCGACGGCTTTATTCCGTTAAAAGCTGCGTTTTTCCGCGTTAAACGCTTCCGGAAAGGGAGTTCGCGGCGCGATCGGGATCGAAAAAACAGGTTCGGGAGCCGAAACCGATAAATTTTGTCGCAGTTGCGATTTTTTCTTTGACAAAGCGCGTCATATCATATATAATAGCTTAGCACGGATAAAATTATCGGGAGGTCAACATGTCTAAAGTATGCATTATATGCGGCAAAGGCACTATGTCCGGAAACAGCATAAGTCATAGCCATATCAAAACCAGAAGGTCCTGGACGCCCAACGTCCAAAAAGTCGATACCGTCGACGCCAACGGCAACCCCGTAAAAGGCTATGTCTGCACCAGATGCCTTCGCACGATGAAAAAGGCCAAATAATATAACTCCTGTTTCGGGTGCGATTCACCCGATATTTTCATTGAAAGTAAAAATCGTATTATAAAAGCGCATACCGGGTATGCGCTTTTTGTTGAAATTTTTATTTAAATTAGGCGGAGTATCGCGTTTTCGGCGAATTGCCGGCAGATCATTGCTTCAAAGCGGCGATGACGGCGCGCGGATCTTCGGCTTTATATACCGCGGAACCCGCGACTATCATATCTACTCCGGCGGCTTTGCATAAAGCGGCGTTGGAAGCCCCTACTCCGCCGTCGATTTCTATAATCGTCGGCAGGGCCCGTTCGTCGATATACGCTCTGCCCTTTTTCACCGTTTCCAAAGTTTCCGGAATAAACTTCTGTCCGCCCAGACCGGCGTATACGCTCATCACCAACAGCACGTCGCATTTATCCAACAACGCGATATAATCGTCCAGGCTGACGTCGGGATTAATGACGATACCGCACTTTACGCCTTTGTTTTTAATCAGATCCAGCGCGGCGGAAGGATCGCGCGAAGCGTCCGGATGGAAGGTAATTATATCTGCGCCCGCGTCCGCAAAAGCTTCGACGTAGCGTTCGGGCTCGGTGATCATCAGATGAACGTCCAGCGGCAGAGGCGAAATCTTTTTTATCGCCGCTATCATCGGCATACCGAAGGTAATGTTTTTAACGTAAACCCCGTCCATTACGTCGCAATGAACGTAGTCCGCACCCCAATCCGCCAACGCTTTCACGTCGCGTTCCATATTGACGAAATCGGCGGAAAGTATGGACGGCGACACTATGGCCTGTTTCATAAAAACTCCTTTTTGCCGGTATCGGCGCCGCGGTATCCGATAAATCAATAACGGTGCTTTTCCGATTCCGTCAATTCGTTGTAGATCTGAAGATATCTTTCGTAACGCCCGGCGTCTATATCTCCCGAGGCAACCGCTTTTTTTACCGCGCAATCGGGTTCCGAAACGTGGTTGCAGGCGGTGAATTTACAGCCGCCGGAAAATTTCATAAAATCTTCGTAATAATATTTTAACTCATCGGAAGGTATGTTGACAAGAGTCAACATACTGAATCCGCAGGTATCCATTACCTGTCCGCCCAAAGCCGGGTAAATCTCGACGTGCCTCGTCGTGTTTTTGCCGCGCTTTATCTTTGCCGACAGCCCGTCCGTTTTCAGATCCAGATCCAGGACCGCGTTCATCAGCGAAGTTTTGCCGACAGCCGACTGCCCGGCAAGGCATACGGTCTTTCCGGATACTTCCTCCTCCAAGGCGCCGAAGCCGCGCCGCTCCTTTGCCGAAACGGCGATGACTTTCATAAAAGAATACGCCCTTTCCAATGCGGATATCTCGCCTTCTCCGGCAAGTTCGCATTTATTGTAGACCAGAACGGGACGAACGCCTTCCCTGAAACAGTTCAAAATTATCTTGTCCGTCAGCAAAAGATCGGGTTTCGGTTCCTTTGCGATGACTATAAAAGCTGTATCGACGTTGGCTACGAAAGGTCTTTGCAGTTCGTTGCGCCTGGGCAGCACGGAATCTATCACAAAAGCACCGCTGTCCTCGGTCAGAACGACTCTGTCGCCGACGGTTACGGAACGCGGATTCAGCCGCAGTCTGCCGCGCGCCGCCGCGTCGTAATACGCGCCGTCGGAGTATACGGTGTACAGGTTTGATACTATTTTCGTCACCACTCCTTCGGTCTTTTTCATATACCGTTCTCCCCGCCGCTCTTTTCGGAAAGATATTTGTTTCTCAGCTGACCGCAGGCGCCCTCGATGTCGTTACCCATACTGCGCCTTAACGTAGCTCCGATCCCTGCGGCATTCAGCATCTTAGCGATACGTTCGACGCGCTTTCTGCCCAATCCGTTCATTCCGCGTTCCTTTACGTAATTCAAATTTATCAAATTAACGTGCAAACAACGGCCTTTCAGGAGTTTTATCAGCTTTTTTATAGATTCGTCGTCGGAATTTTGTTCCGTCAAAGCGTACTCGACGATGATCCTGCGCCCTGTCTTTTCAAAGTAATAATCCGCCGCTGCCATCACTTCGGAAATAGGATTGGATCGGTTTACGGGCATCAGCGCCGAACGCTGTTCGTCCGTCGGCGCGTGCAGGGATACCGAAAGCACGACTCCGATTTTTTCGTCCGCAAGTTTCCTGATCTTTTCGGAAAGCCCGGAAGTCGACAGCGCGATGTTCCTGGCGCCGAAGTTCAGCCCCTTCGGATCGGTGATCATTTTTAAAAATTTGACCACGTTGTCGTAATTATCCAACGGCTCACCCGATCCCATTAAAACTATGTTGTTTATAACCCTGTCCGAAGGGGTGCCTCCTTTCAAAGCGTTTACCGCCAAGACCTCGCCCGCCATTTCCCCGGCGGAAAGATCGCGGATCAGCCCGTTTAAGCCGCTGGCGCAGAACACGCAGCCCATTCTGCACCCCACCTGCGTGGAAATACAAAGGCTGTTTCCGTAATTATGAGGCATAAACACGCCCTCGACGATGTTTCCGTCGTTGAGTAAAAACAGGTATTTTTCGGCGTCCTTGCCCCGTACCGTTTCAAGTATCCTGACGGATCGCGCCGCATATCGCGCGGAAAAATAATCCTTTACCGCCTTCGGCAGATTGTTGGCTTCGGAATAGTCGCGGTTTCTGAGGCGCATATCGTTCAATTGATCGGCGCGGTATTTCGGGAAACCGCCGTCGATGACCTCGCGCGTCAACTCGTTAAAATCCAAATCCTGCAACAATTTCATTTTTTCTTCTCCGTCACGCAGATGAAAAATCCGTCCCATTTCCCGTCGGGCATTATCAATCTGCCGAAATCGGTGTTGTTTTTGTAGCTATAGATACTGAAATCCCCGTGTTTTTTGAGAAAGTCTTTTATGACTTCCTCGGTTTCCGCCTTCAGCACCGAACAAGTGGAATACACCAATCTGCCTCCCGGCGCAACGTATTCGGCGGCTTCGGACAAAATGGCTTTCTGGACGGGCACGATGGTTTCCACGTCGCCGGGGCGTTTGTTTATCGTGACGTCGGGTCGGTAAGATATCACGCCCAATCCCATACACGGCGCGTCCACCGCGACGCAATCGAATGCGTTCAACCATTCTTGTCTGCGGCATAGCGCGTCGTTTTGCAGGGCGTTCAGCTTTACCCCCATTCTATCGGCGTACGCCTCGATCAATTTTACGCGGTGAGGATATAGATCCGCCGCCGTGACTTCCGCCCCTTTTTCGGCGGCGTATACGGATTTTCCGCCGGGCGCAGCGCATACGTCCAGATACTTTTTTCCGTTTATATCTCCGAAAGCGTTCACGCATTCCATCGATGACGGAGAAATAAACGTGATCTTACCGGATGCATTCAGTTCTTTCAACCGCGTATCGGGCATCGAAAACCAACCGCCGGCTTCCGACCGCGTCAGCGTTTCCAGCCCGGACAGGTCCTCCGTTTTCCCTTTCCTTCCCAACCTGAAATGCACGAGGTCTGACGCCGGAGGGCGCAGTACGGTTTTCGGGTCGACGCCGTCTTTTTCCAACGCTTCGATGATGAATTCGGGAGCGTTAAGTTCGGCTTCGCGTTTTTGTATACCTTCGGGTTCGGGAAGCGTCGGATATTTTTTCAGGACGGCGTTTACGAACCCTTTGACGCCGGATCCGAATTTTTTCCCGGCGAAAGCCACGGTTTCGTTTACAACCGCATATCCCGGTATCTCGCCGTGTTTCAGCATAAACATCGCCGCCATCAACAGCGGCTTCAGCGCGGGCTTTACGCCGCGCGGCGCCAAGGTTTCCAAAGCGTACTTCAGGGAAAAATAGTTTTCGACGACTCCTTTTACGACAAACGTCACCGCGGAACGGTGTTTGAATTCGCCCGAAAAGACTATGTTGATATAGGCGCCTTTCCTTAGCACCTGATCCAACGCGCAGTAAATTTCCCTTAAGACTTCTTCCATAAATACATCAAATCCTGTCGCCCACAGCCATTCTGTGACCTCTTAGGTAATCCGACGCGGGCATGGCTTTACCGCCTTCGGGTTGTATCGACGTGACAGAAACGGCTCCGTCGCCGCAGGCTATGACCAGACCCTTTTTCGGATCGGCGGTCAGAATTTCGCCGGGCGCGCCTTGCGCGGCGCAAAATTCGGCGCGAAGGATCTTTATCAGTTTTCCTCCGTAATAAAAATAGCTGCCCGGGAAGCCGTAATAGGCGCGGATCTTGTTCAATATAACATGCGCGCTTTCGTTGAAATCGACGGCTCCGTCCGATTTTTTCAGCTTTTTGCAATAGCTTGCTTCGGCTTCGTTTTGCGGAACGAATTCCGCAGTGCCGTCTTCTATGGCGTCCAGAGCCTCTGTTACGGCAGCCGCCGCCACTTTTGCCATTACCGAAAAACATTCCTCCGAATTCATTCCCGAAATGTCCACGGTGCGCTGTAAAACGATATCGCCGGCGTCCATTTTTTTTACGGTGCGCATTATCGTGACGCCCGAAATCTTTTCGCCGGCTTCGATAGCCGATTGTATCGGCGAAGCTCCGCGGTATTTAGGCAGCAACGAAGCGTGGGTGTTTATGACTCCGTGCGGAGTCAGTTCCAAAACTTCTTCCGAAAGCATCTGACCGTATGCGGCGGTCAGCATTATATCCGCAGAAAATCTTTTCAGTTCTCCGACGCCTTCGGAAATTTTTTCGAATTTGAACAGCGGTATGCCGTTTTTTTCGGCAAGAACGGATACGGGAGAAGGCTTTATCTTCCCGTTTCTGGCGTTGACTTTGTCGGGCTGACAGACTGCCGCCGCCACTGTGTGACGGGAAGCCAGCACTCCCTCCAAAACCGTAGCCGAAAATTCGCCCGTTCCCAAAAATATCACTTTCATTTCTTATACTCCCGGTCTATGAACAAAATGCCGTCCAGATGATCGGTTTCGTGGCATATTACGCGCGCTTTGAATCCTACGGCGTATTCGGAATGGAAGTTCCCGTCCCTGTCGGTATATTCGACTTTCAGCCTGTTCGGCCGCGCGATTTTGCAATTTTTCGAAGGATCGACGGAAAGACAGCCTTCCACCGCCACCTGTACTCCCGTCTTTTCGGACACGACGGGGTTTATCAGTTCGATTATCTCGTCGGAATCGGGGTCGGGTTTGATGATCACGGCGCGTTTGGATACTCCGACTTGCGGAGCCGCCAGCCCGACGCCGTCGGCTTTTATCATAGTTTCGCGCATATCGTCCAACAAAGTCAGCAATCTGTCGTCTATTTTTTCGACGACGCGCGCCTTGCGCCTTAAAATCGGTTCGCCTTCCTTAAAAATGTTTCTGAGTGCCATTTCCTTTCCTCTGTGTCGTTTCTATAGCATTTGTTGAGGATTTATCTCGGCAAAGACCGAAACTCCTCCGTGCGAATGTTTTCTTCCTATTTCGTATAAAGCCGGACAGACTGCGTCCTCTCCGTCCGCGTCGATCCACACCACCACCTGGTAACGGTAGTAAGCGCGTATCCTTTTTATCGCCGATTGCATCACCTGTATCCTTAACACGGCGGCTCCGTTTTTTTTCAAAGAAGCGATCTCTTCCGCCATACTCCTTGCCGCAGAGCTTGCCTCGCGTTCGTTTTCCGACAACGAAAGCAACCTGATGATCTTTGTAAAAGGCGGATACTTGGTCAGTTCTCTTGCGCGGATCTCGTTTCTGAAAAAGCCCTTGTAATCGTAGCTTTTGGCGTATTTGTAAACATAATGATTGGGACTGAACGTCTGCATTACGACTTTGCCTTCTTTTTCGGCGCGTCCCGCGCGCCCGGCTACCTGGGTTATCAGTTGGAATGTGCGTTCCGCGGAACGGTAATCGGAATAATACAAAGCTATGTCGGCGTCGATTATGCCTACCAAGGTAACGTCTTTGAAATCGTGACCCTTGGCGATCATCTGCGTGCCTACTAGTATATCGGCTTCGCGGCGGCGGAATTTGGTGAGAATGTCCACATACGCGTCGCGTTTTCTGGTGGTATCGTTATCCATTCTCAGCACGCGTGCGTCGGGGAAAAGACGTTTGGTTTCTTCTTCCAATTTTTCCGTGCCCGTCTTTCCTTCTTTCAGGTCGTCGTAACCGCATAGCGGGCATACGTCTATGCTTTTGAACTTGGCTCCGCAATAATGACAGCGCAAAGTGTTGTCTTCCTTATGATAAGTCAACGAAACGTCGCAATCGGGGCATTTGGGAACGTATCCGCATTGACGGCACCTTAAAAACGAAGCGTAACCTCTGCGGTTCAGGAACAGCATCACCTGATTTTTTTCCGCCAACGCCTTACCGATCTCACGGATCAGCCGTGCCGAGAACATACCCGTATTGCCGCTTTTTATTTCTTCGCGCATATCCACCGTTTCCAGGATCGGAAGCTTGGCGTTGCCGACGCGTTCGGGCATTTCCAACAGCCGGTAACGTCCGTTGACGGCTTTGAAGTAGCTTTCCACGGAAGGAGTCGCCGATCCGAATATCAGCTTCGCCCCGTTGTAAGCGGCACGGAACTCCGCCACCTCGGAGGTGAAGTAACGTGGATTGGAATCGGAAATATAGCTTGAATCGTGCTCCTCGTCGACTATTATCGCGCCGACGTCGCTAAGCGGAGCGAAAATCGCGGAGCGCGCCCCCAAAGCCACCCTGGCTTCGCCGTTTCTGAGCCTCGTCCATTCGTCCGTCCTTTCGCCGTCCGAAAGTCCGCTGTGCAATATCGCCACTCCGTCGCCGAAACGGGCGCGGAACAGCCCCAGCATCTGCGGAGTCAAAGATATTTCGGGAACCAGCATTATCGCCGTCTTTCCGGCTTCCAACGCCTTTTCGATGACGTACATATATACTTCCGTCTTTCCCGAACCCGTCACTCCGTGTAACAGGAAAACGCCTTCGCCGCCGATGACGGCGTCCGCGACTTTTTGTTGCGCCGGGGTAAGTACGGGCTTCTCGGCGGCTATCTTCATCCCGCCCGGAGCGCGGAAAGTCCTCATCGGTTTTTTGATTATCAGCTCCTTCACGATCAACGCCTTTACCACCGACGACGAATATCTTTCCATAGCCTCGCTTTCGCGCAAGGCTCCGCCGGAAAGTTCTTTTAAAAGCGCGCGCTGCGCCGCCGCCCTCGCGGGAACGTCGGAATACACGCTTTCAAAATCGATTTCCGGATTTAAAAACAAATAATTGCGTTTAAGTTCGCGTATGGCTCCGCCCCTCAGACGGGAGGGCATAAATAACCTGAAACAATCCGCATACCGCAGATTCTTTTTTCGCATAAATTCGGCAAGTTCCAGAAACTCGGGCAATATCAAAGGCTCCGGATCCAGGACGCGCTCTATCGATTTCAGCGCGTGAGAGGTATCCGGCTTTTCTTTTAATTTTATTACCACTCCTTCAAGCTTCTGTCTGCCGAACGGCACCAGCACCCGGTGCCCCGGCAATACTCCGTCCGCGGCAAGATAATCGTATACCTTGTCCACGTCGGAATTGGAAATGTCGACTATTACTTCCGCGATCATAACTTCACGGCGTCCAAAATGACGTCCGCCAGACGGCGTTTGTCCATCATCTCCAACGCCGTCATCGCGCCGCCGCGTTCTATCAGCGTCACGATATTGGTATCTGTTTCGAATCCTGCTCCCGGCATCGTAACGTCGTTCGATACGATAAGATCGGCGTTTTTCGATTCCAATTTCTTTACGGCGTTTTGTATAAGATCGTCGGTTTCAGCCGCAAAAACAACCAACTTTTTATCACCCTTTACCTTGCCTACCGCCGCCGCGATATCCGGGTTTTTCTTCAGTTTCAGCGTCAGGGATTCGGATTTTATCTTATGCGGCGTGTAGTTTTCCACGGAATAATCTCCCGGCGCCGCGCTCATTACGAATATGTCGGCTTCGTCCGTCCTCGCCGTTACCTCCCGATACATATCCTCGGTGGTTTCGATTTTTACGCATTCGGCTGCTTTCGGAACGGGTACGGAGATCGTACCGTAAACGAATATCACGCGCGCTCCGCGTTCGGCGGCGGCGTCGGCTATCGCCGCGCCCATCTTTCCGGACGAACGGTTCGAAATAAATCTTACGCCGTCGATGGGTTCCCTGGTGCCGCCTGCGGTGACCAGGACCGTCTTGCCGCGTAAATCGGGATTCGGGGTAAGAAACCTGTCTATTTGGGAAACTATTTCGGCAGGTTCGCTCATTCTGCCCGGACCCGTGACTCCGCACGCCAACATTCCCGAATCGGGACCGATGAAATGATAACCCGTCTTTTTCAGCTTTTCGATATTGGCTTGCGTGACGGGATTCAAATACATATTGACGTTCATCGCCGGGCATATAAACACCGGTTTTACCGTAGCCGTCACGGTAGTCGTCAGCATATCGTCGCATATCCCGGAAGCAAGTTTGCCTATAAAATTCGCCGTCGCGGGCGCGATGACGAATGCGGAGGCAAGTTCGGCATAGCTGATATGTTCTATTTCGAATTCGCGGTTTTTTTCAAATGTGTCCGTGACGACCTTGTTTTTCGAAAGGCTTTCGAAAGTCAGCGGCGTGACGAATTCGGCGGCGTTTTTTGTCATAACCACCCTTACGTCGTATCCCAGACGCTTAAAGCGCGAAACTATTTCGCAGCTTTTATACGCGGCGATGCCGCCCGTGACCCCGACAATGACGGTTTTCATCTTTCAGTCCTTATTTGTCGCCGACGATGATTTTAATCTTGCCGTCGTAGATTTCCTTTGCGGCATAGGATACCGCCTTCAATCCGGAGTTTTTCAGCTCCTCGGAATCCATGTCCAAAAGGTCTTTCGCGCGCTTTGTGATACCTACTACCAAAGCGTAACGGCAAGGCGCTTTTTTGATAAGTTTGTCAATCGGAGGATCGATCATCATATTGCTTGTATCTCCTTATCCGTAATAATTTATTCTATGTTCTGAACCTGTTCGCGCACGGTTTCGATGACGTTTTTCAGTTCCAGAACGATTTTCGTGATATTGATGTCGCTGCATTTGGATCCGACGGTATTCGCTTCGCGGTTTACTTCCTGGGTCAGGAAATCCAGCTTCTTTCCCATAGGCGAAGCCCCCGAAATTATTTCGCGGTAATTCGCCATATGGCTGAAAAGCCTGGTGATCTCTTCGTCCACGGCAACGCGGTCGGCATAAATCGCCGCTTCGGTGAGTATCCTGCTTTCGTCCACGTCGGCCTCGCCCAAAGCCTCGCGGATGCGTTCGGTCAGCTTTTCGCGGTATTCCTTCAGCGCTTCCGGAGCGCGCTCCCTGATCGCCAGCGCCATCTGTTCCATATCCGAAACTTTGCCGAGTATGTTGTCTTTCAGCCTTTCGCCTTCGGACAGCCTCATTTGCGCCAGGGCTTCGGACGCCGCCGCCGCGGCTTCGCGTATGGTCTGAATCAATTCTTCGTCCCCTGCGTCGGGTTCGGCGGCTTTGACGATATCGGGAACCCGTATCAGAGCGGCGGATCCCAGATCGTCTTTGAATCCCATTTCCTTTAAGGTCTCGGCTATCTTCAGATACTCCGCCGCCAGCTTTACGTCAAGTTCTGCGCCGCGGTGTTCTCTGGTATCCTCCACGGAAATAAAGACGTCGATATGCCCCCTGGAAAAACGGCGCGAGATCTCTTCGCGCAGTATCGCTTCGGCAAACTGAAGGCTCCTGGGAAGTTTGAACGCGACGTCCAGAAAACGGTGGTTTACGCTTTTCAATTCCACCGTTACCTGCAGCCCTTCCTTTGCGGCGACTCCTTTGCCGTATCCGGTCATACTGAACATCAAGGCTGAACCTCCTTTTCCAAAAGCTCGTCCGCGGAACCTTTCATTTCACGCAGATTCCCGTTTTCGTTTATGTATATCCCGCCCTCGGCTACCTTTCCGACTACGGCGGCTTCGATGCCGGCATCGGAAAAATCCTTTACGAGTTTATCCCCGTCCTCCGCGACGACAAGCAAAGTGCCGCTGGAAAGACAGCGCATCGGATCTACGCCGAATGCCTTTGCCAATTTGTCCGTGATACCACTTACCGGAACGCGGTCGGCGAATATGATTCCGCCCACACCCGCGCCGCTGAGCAGTTCGTATACGGCGTTTTCTATGCCGCCTTCGGTGACGTCGTGCATCAGAACGGGCTGCGAAGCCGCCGCTACGCGGCAATCTTCGATAACGCTGAGAGCTTCGTTTATTTCGGCTACTTCAGCCCTTTCGGATCCGTCAAGACTGAAAGGAGCGCGCTCCGCCATCAATACGGTTGCTTCCATGGCGGCGGTTTTCGTCATAACGATGCAATCGCCCGGAACGGGTTTCCTGGCGCGGTAACCGTTAAGCCTTCCCGCGACGGCAACTGCGGACAGAACGGGTCTGGTGACCGCCGAAGTAAATTCGGAATGTCCTCCGACTATTTCCGCGCCGATTTTTTCGCATTCTTTTTCGGCGTCGCGCATTATCCGTCGCAACTCGTCGACGGTGTCTTCTTTCGGCAGCAGTACCGTCAGCAAAAAAGCCAAAGGCTCTCCGCCTGCCGCAGCCACGTCGTTGGAAGCCACCTTTATCGCCAACGATCCTATGTCGGAACACCTTCCCGTGATGGGATCCGTGTGCAGCAAAACCTCGCCGCAATCGATCACGGCTGCGTCCGAACCCATAGCCGCCGATGCTATCACCTCGGCGCGTCTGTGGGAAATGACGTCGAAAACGCCGCTTTTCAATTCGTCGGCATTGGCTTTTCTGTCGCGCATAGTATAAATATAATATATCTTTTTTAAGATTTAGTAAAGCGTTTTTTTATTTTTCGCGCGCGGACGACG
>CALVXZ010000002.1 GCA_944371785.1 uncultured Clostridia bacterium
TAGTGGGATTGCCGGCATCGTCTATCTGGACGTAATCCGAAGTGTTGTCTATCGTAAACTGCAATGAAATCTGAGTTTCGCCTACCTCCGAAGAAGTAAATCCGCCGCCTTCCAGAATCTTAAGACCCATTCTGTCGTTGTCGCCGGTATAAATATCGACTTCATTACCGTCGTCATCGATCATCATCGCGTTATAATGGCTGCCGGCTATGATGTTTTCGGAGTAAACTTCAGTGGTACCGTCATACTCTTTGGTGATCGGCTGCGCGCTTTCAATGGCGCTGAGCCGCAGCGGTCTGCGCAGGATCTTGTATTCCAGATAATCTTTTTCGCCTTCTTCGGCTTTTTCGAAATAGTAGAACGACGAATAATTGTTAGTCATCGCGACAAGTTCGCCTGCTTTCGCGGCTACCGGAGAAGTGTCGCCGCTGTCGGATCTAACCAACTTTATACGGTAAATACCGGCGTACAAATCGGTGCTGATCGTGTTGGCTCCGTTGGGCGAAAAAGTATCGTAATTCAAATTTCCGTCGCCGCTGGCGTCATGTTCGATCCCGTCATCGTCGGTATAAGTATAATTCAAATTTCCTGCGGGCGCTCCGTATGCGTTGATAAAATAATGTTCGGAATACCATCGGTAATCGGACAGCCAACTCAAAATGTTTGAATCTGCCGCATCGATCGTCAATGTGTGCCTTATGCCGGGATTGGTCCCGGAATAAGTCAGATCTTCCTCATTGCCCGAAATAATCATCGAATCGTATCCGACGTTATATGTATCTGCAATCATTACCACTATGTCGGCGTAATTGTTCGTCGCGGAATTCGTTACTTTGATAATATCTGTTACGTTCAGTTCCTTGTTGTCGTTATGTTTGGATTGATAATAATCTCTGCGGTTGCCTTCATTGAAAACGGACGCATTGTTGATATAAGACAAAATGACGTTGGAAGTAGATCCCAATTTAACATACAGATTCATATAATCCGTCATTTTGTTGTATTCGCCGGCGGCAGAGCTTCTGGCAAAACCGGTTATATCTTTGCTGTATCCCGAAAGCGTTTTAGTGCCTTGATAAGAAACGTTGTTGTCGTATTGTCTGACCCCGGAAGGATTGCTTATACCCAGACCGCCCGTTCCTTCCAACGCTTCGCCGCCTACGTTTGAAGGTTTGGAGATCCCGCCGATATTATTTGCGGAATTTCCTCCGTAGCTGGCATTGTATCTGGAAGATTTGACGGTACTGTTGCCGAAATTTATCCAAATACCGTTAAGGCTTACCTTGTCAGACCCGGTTCCCAACAAAAGATTGGCTTGTCCGTTACCCGATCTTGCATAAACCTGAATATTCGCGCGGTAGTAGACATTTTGCAGATTCATGTTGCTTCCGTTGTTCTTGACGTTGCCTACCAAGCCTCCGGCATAATCGAACGTTATATTGGTATCATTGATATATGCACCGACCGCGCCGCTTCCCAATATTTCCAATTTATTTATGATGGCGTTGCCCTTGCCGGTTGTAGAACCGTAAGAGCCGATTACTCCGAACAATCCGCCGGCGGAAGCCGTCACCCTGTTGTCTGCGGTAAGATCGGGCTCAACGTCGTTGGTAATAAATAATCCGTCTTTTATTTTGTACACTTGGTTTGCGCCAATCGATTCGGCGCGGGCATGGATCAATCCGTTGTTCGTGAAAGAAAGCCCCGTAATATTGACGGTACCCTGCAAACTGCCGGCGATCGACCCTGCCGCGGCGCCCTGCCCGGGACCGCAGTTTTCTTTATCGTTGTTTCCGCTGTCAACGCCTAACGCAGCGAATTTTGCGGATGAGCCTATCTCTATGCTGACGTTATCTAAAGTGTTACTTCCTTTCATTAAACCTGCGATTATGCCGCAATAAATGATAGAACTGGGTCCAGCCGCATTCGTGCTTTTCTTGCCGGGTCTGCTGGCTTTGTTGTAAGCCCGAATCGATACGCTTGCTTCATAAACTATTTTTACGTTTTTTAAAGTCAGTCCGCTGACTTCCCCGAAAAGCAAACCCACGGAAGCTTCCCCGCCGCCGGTGTTTTCAACATTATATAAATCTCCCGAACCTTTAATCGTTATGGTATTACCTTTTCCGTCTACGGTAACGTTGCTGACGGAATTGGTCATGGCGGAAGCCCCTACGTCGATGGGTCCGGCAAGTTCGTAGTTGGTGCCGTTCTGCAGGTTCCCCCAGCTTCCCAAGCTAACCGCGGAAGCCGTTTCGGGCGAATCGTTTGCGGAAAACGCGGCGACGGAAGCCACCGACAGCGCGATGACCATAACGGCAGCCGCCGTTATGAACAACCATAATCTGCGATTCGAAGTTTTTGAATTTGCTTTCCTCATATTCGGACCTCTCGTTTCAAAAGCTTTCATTCGATTTCTATAAAATCGTCGCCGGACATAAATCCGGTATCGTCGGAATCTTCGCCGAAAAATTCTTCGTCGTCTTCCGTAGTCTCTCTTCTTTTGGGCTCCGCGATGTGTTCTTCGACGTCTATCACGCCGATATCGGGTTCGGAATCGTCGATCTCCCTTTCCCTGTACAGCGAAGCCGATTTGTAATATTTGTCGAAGTTTTCGCGGATCATCCGCATCAGCTCGTCGTAATCGGGAAGCTCCGCAAGATCGTGCAACCCGAACTTTTTAAGAAATTCGTCCGTGGTGCCGTAAAGTAACGGCCTGCCCAGGGTTTCTTTTCTGCCCACGACGTCGATGAGCCCCAACTTCGTCAGCATTCCCAAAACGTAATCGGAACCTACTCCTCTCAGATCCTCTATTTCCAACCTTGTGACGGGCTGTTTGTAGGCGATTATCGCCAGAACCTGCAACAGCGTCTTGCTGAGTTCCCTTTCCTTCGTTTCCATCAGAATATCCGAAAGCGTCCCGCCGTAGATGGGGTTGGTTTCGAATTGGTAATTGTCGTTAAAGCGGATCAGTCTGACTCCGCGCTCCTCGCCGGAATAGCGTTTTTCAAGCTCCGCCAAGGATTTTTCTATGTCCTTCGCGTTGTAATCCCTTAAACCGTTTACGAGAGCTCTTTTCGATATCCCTTTTCCGGAAGCGAATATGATCGCCTCAATTATATCCGTCAGCATCCGTGAATGCGTCCTCCTCAAAGTTAAATTTATCCGTATCCGGACGGTGAGTCAGGTAAACTTCGCCGAAGCCTTCTTCCTGCATAACCTCGGTCACCTGTTTTTTGACCAGCTCCAACACCGCCAGGAAAGTATTGATTATCTCCAATTTCGAATATCCTTCTTCTATAAGTTCGTCCAAAGTCAGCTTTCCGCGTTCCCTCAGCGCCTGTACGATCGCGATCATTCTGTCGGAAACGGAGAATCTTTCCTTCGGAATCATCTTTTCGGGGGAAGCCTTTTCGCGTATCTCCGCGTTTTCAAGCATCTGTACGAACGCTTGTATCAGCTTATCCAAAGAAAAGTTTTTGATGACCAATTTATAATCGTCTTCTGAAAAAACGGGTTCGCGGTAGAATCTGTTCAGTCTTTCCATTTCGCCGAGTTTTTCGGAAGCTTCGCGGAGCATCTTGTATTCGTTGACTCTTGCAATGAAAATTTCCTGGTTTATGTATTCGTCTTCCTCGTAATCGTCCTCGAACACGGGCGGCCGCGGCAGCAACGATCCCGATTTAAGCAGCAACAGAGTCGCCGCCAGCACCAAAAAACCGCATATTTCGTCGTAGTCCTTGTCCTCGGCTTGTAAGGACGAAACGTAGCTGAGGTACTGATCTGTTATTTTCGAAACGAATATATCCTTTATATCCACGCGTTCTTTTTTGCACATATCCAACAGAACGTCCAAAGCGACGTCCTCGTCGTACAAATGGTAACTGAGCGACGAAAACGCGGAACCTTCCGAGCCTTCCTCGGAAGCCGTCCCCGTATCTTCTTCGGGCATTATATCGGACAGATCCGATAAATTTTTGATTTCTTCGAAGTTTTCGTCCATTTTTACACCTGCAGGAAAATGCTCAGCGAAGCCCTTTCCGTCAAATCGAGAAGTTTGTTAATCACGGAATTGAACATTCCGAATATGTCCAGATACCACAGATTCAGCATATCGAACACGTTGGAAAGCAGGATATATCCCAACAAAATCCACGTTCCGTAACGCACCATAAAATTGCGGAACCCGACGGCTTTCGGGAAAAGCGTGGCTATTATGTTGTATCCGTCCAAAGGGTAAACCGGAAGCAAATTGAACAGCGCCAGCATAAATCCGAAGATCACCGAAAATTCCAAAAAGTATCTGACGAAATATTGCAAATAAACGATCGCCGCGTTTCCGGAAAACGCGACGTACAGCATGGGCATCAGCAAAAACAGCAACAACAGCCCCAAACCGGACATCAGAAGGTTCATCGTTACGCCGGCGGCGGAAACGGTCAGCATTCCGCGTTTGTAATTAGTAAAGTTATCGGAATTTATCGGCACCGGTTTCGCCCAACCGAACCCGACCAGGAGCATCATCAAAAGCCCTATCGGATCGAAATGTTTCGCGGGGTTCAGCGTAAGTCTGCCGGCGAGTTTCGCCGTATAATCGCCGTTCAGCTTTGCCACGTAGGCGTGAGAAAATTCGTGCATGACTATTGCCGCCACCGCGGCAAGCACGAACGCCAGGATCAGTACTATTTTGACGACGAAATCGCCGTCGGTCATTAAAACTTGGTAAATAAACATATGTTGCGCAACTTGCAGAATTCTTATCTGCGTTTTTATTATATATATATTTATTAGTGCCGTCAATACCGAGCCTGTTGTTTTACTTATTTTTTCATTTAATTAAAAATTTAAATTCGTTTGCGTCTGAATAAAAGAATTTTGCAAATTGCACAAATAAAAGCGAAAGCCCGCATTTTACGCGGGCTTTCCGTCAGAAACGTTGATCCGGTTAAAATCCCATAAACCAATTTTCGATGATTTTCCTCAAGGAATCCTCGTAGCTCATCTTTTCGACGTCTTTCGTCAATACCAAAGCCGCTTCGCACTTAACGTCTTTCGTCACGTTGGATATCAATCTGGCGACGCCGACCTTTTCGCCCGATTTCATCGGAGCTTTCAGGTTATTAAAAATTTCTATTTCAACGGTATATTCCCCCTTTTCGCCGCGCTTTTCCAACACGCTGAGATCGGATACGGCTGCGACTTCGATCACGTCTTCGCGCGCGCCTTTTACCGATGCGTCCACCGTTACGGATTCGCCTTTTTTAAGGTAGCAAACCGAATCGTAATTCGCAAACGCGTAATTGAACAGCGCGGAAACTTCCTTGTTCCTGACGGCGGAGCTTTCGGCGCCCAAGACCGTTGCGATCACGCGTAAGCCTTTTCTTTCGGCGGTGGCGGACAGACAATACATCGCGTCGGAAGTAAATCCGGTTTTTCCGCCGTCGCAGCCTTTATAGAATCTGACAAGTTTGTTAGTGTTGACAAGTTCCGATATCCTGCCGCCGGGATGCGTGAAATTTTCCATATAAATCTTCGAATAATCGAAATATACGGGGTGTTTTATCAAATAAGAAAGCATTCCCGTAACGTCCGCCGCGGTAGAATACTGACCTTCTCCCGGCAATCCCGTGACGTTTACGAACCGGGTGTTTTGCAATCCTAGTTCGGCGGCTTTTTCGTTCATCATCTCTACGAAAGCCTCTTTAGAACCTGCCACCTCTTCCGCAAGCGCAACCGAAGCGTCGTTCGCCGAAGCCACGACCACGCCTTTTATGAGATCTTCGATCTTATAGGTGCTTCCCGCGTCCAAAAACATCTGCGAACCGCCCATAGATGCCGCTTCTTCGCTGACGGTGACCTCCTTATCCACGGAAAGGTTACCTTTTTCTATCTCGTCGAAAACCAACGATAACGTCATTATTTTTACCATACTTGCTATGGGATATCTGTCGTCTGCGTTTCTTTCGAACAACACCTCTCCGGAATCGTAGTCTATAAGATATGCGGAACGCGACGAGTAGTCGGACAAAGCTTTTTCGCCTTTGGCGCAAGCGACGTTACCCGACGCAAACAGAGCAAAAACCGTTACCGAAAAAGCAAATAAGCCGATAAAAAGCGGCAATTTGCCGAAAACGGAAATAAGTTTCGATTTTTTCATAATACTCACCTCGAACTTAGTTTCCGTAACGGCAACGCTTTTATTCGTAAAAATTGATATCGGATGCGGTTTCCCCGATTTCGGAATTTTTCGAACAACATCCGATTATTTGGCGAAAAACAGCAATATCAGATAAAATATCAGCCAATACGATATGACGATTATCGCATTCAGGAACAATATCGGTTTGAATTTGCTCCAAAGCGCGGCGGCGTTGCATTTTAAAGGAAGACGGCTTTTCCCCCTGCCCGACGACAGAACGACGGGTTTGATTTCTATCGAAAGCACGGTAAAACAGATAAGTCCCACGCACGCCAAAGGGATAACGTACAGGATCAGATATATCAAACCCGTCGTCGCCTGGACCGCGACAGCCGCAAAAGCGCGCCTGAAAATAATATAAGAAGCCACTCCGGGTCCTATGTATACTGCCGCATAATAAGTATAAACCGTCGCGGTACTTATAAATAGACCGCCGTAAACCGCCGAAAGACATAAAATTATACGCAAAAATTCGGGAATCGGCGAAGTCGAACCTTCGCAAACGGCAAACACGAAATTATTCGTCGTCGTGGCCGAGGAATAATCGAAAGCCAGCGCAGCCAGAACGCCCAGCGCAAACGAACCGACGATCAGATAAAAGTGATACTTGTTTGCCGAAATGTTGCTTTTCAGATCGCAGAACAGCTCTTTTATGTAACAGCCGAGTTTTGCCAACATACTCAAAAATATGCGCTTTCTCGGCAAATTATGCTTTTATGCTTCAGCCTATTTTCAGCCACTCCGCATAGATTCCGTAACCGAGTACGGGATCGTTTATGAAAACGTGGGTGACGGCTCCGACCAATTTACCGTTCTGCACTATCGGAGACCCCGACATTCCCTGAACGATACCGCCGGCGGCGTCTTTCAGTTCGGGATCGGTCACTCTTATCACCATACTTTTTACGTCCGGTGATTTCTGTCCCGAAAGAGTGACGATCTCTATATCGTATTCGTTCGGTTCGTCGCCGGAAAGAGTGGTGTAAACCGTAGCGCTGCCGGGCATGACACCGGAAGAATCCAAAGCTATCTTCGGTCTGTTTGAATAAAAGTTTTTGTCGGTAATTTTACCGTAGATTCCGAAATCTGTATTCTTTTCAATTACTCCGATCGGGTCGGAATTAGGATTGAAAGTGCCTTTCAGAGATCCCGGTTCGCCCTTTTGGCTTTTGTGAACGCTCAGAATCCTGCAATCGAAAAACCTGCCCGTTTCATACAAACCTTTGCTGTCGTCGGAGTCGGAGATCCTGTGTCCCAGAGTGCAAATATCGCCGTTTTCTTTGACGAAACTAACCGTTCCGACGCCGCTGATACCGTCCTTTACGATAAGCCCTATCTTCGGCGTGCCCGTGGCGGAATCCAATGCCGGCGTGATCATTCCCGTGATCTCCTTTCCGTTCCTTATCGCCTTGAAACCGACGGATCCTTCGGCGTTTTTAACGGCTTCGGAGATATCGGAAACCTTTTTTAACCGCATACCGTTTAATTCGGTAAGGAGATCGCCCTTTTTTATCCCGGCGTCTTTTGCCGGCGTAGCCGTTCCGTCCTTTGTGACTATGACGACGAAATCTTTGGCGACCGGTGCCGCGGAATCCAGATCCAGCCCTATCGGCATACCGCCGAGATATACCAATTCGGTATCGGATTCGGCGTAAGCTTTTACGGAAACGGAAGAGAATGCGAAACAAGCGCAGGATAGAACGATGATCGCGAAAAGTGACAAAATTATCGGCACGTACTTTACGCCGTGCCGTCTGAATACAAACATGGCAAATACCTCTCCTAAACGCTATTTTGCGTCCTTTGAGTGTTAATATTCGCCTTCGAGTATTCTAAATTAAGGTAATTTATAAAGTAGTCACAAAATTAAATCGCCTATTTTATAGACTTTTTATAATTATCTGCCCACTTTTTCAACTCTTTTGCATTTTCTACAGACAACGCGTCCGGCCCAACCGCGCCCATCAGTCTGACCACCTCGGAAACCTCTCCCGATTTGTCCAGACGGGATATTTCCGTAAACGTGTGCCCTTCTCTTTCGTGCTTTTCTATCAGATAATGTATATCGGCCATTGCGCCCAGCTGTGCAAGGTGGGTCACGGCGACCACCTGCCGCGTCACGGAAATTTCCGCAAGCTTCATAGCAACGACCATCGCGATCTTTCCGGATATCCCGGTATCGATTTCGTCGAAAACCAAGGTGTCGATGTCTTCCAATTCCGCGGTAACTCTTTTCAGCCCCAGCATAAATCGCGAAGCTTCGCCGCCCGACGCGATCTTCGCCAACGGCTTTAACGGTTCTCCGAGGTTCGGCGATATCAAAAATCTGACGGTATCATATCCGTTTTCGGATAATCCGCTGCCGTCGCTTTCGGGTTCGTCCGCGTTTACCTCTACTTTAAACGCGGCGTTTTTCATTCCGAGATCTTTCAGGTTGGAGGTGATCGCTTGCGCAAATTTTTCCGCCGCGGCGGCTCTGGCCGCGTGCAATTCGCCGGCAAGCCTGATCGCCTCGGAAAGCGATCCCTCGGCTTCGGCTTTCAATTCGGCTATGGTTTCTTCGGCGTTTTCAAGCTCCGAAAGCTCTTTTTCGGCTTTTTCCAGATATTCCGGCAATGTTTCGGGGGCGCCGTAGCGGCGTTTTATCCGCCTTACGTCCTCCAGACGCTTGTCGACGGCTTCGGCTTCCGCCGGGTCCATATCCAACGATTCGGCTTCGGCTTTCAGTGCGGAGGAAATATCGTCCAATTCCGTCGACACGCTCTCTAAACGATCCGAAAATGCAGAAAAATCGGCAAAACGATCCATTGCGCCCAATTCCCTAAGCGCGTATCTGACGGCGTTCAGCGCGCCGAAACCTTCGTCGGATCCTTCCAACAGAGTCAGCGTCGCCTGTATCCCGGACGCTAATCTTTCGGCGTTTCTTGCCTTCAGCCGCCTTTGGAGCAGTTCTTCTTCTTCGCCTTCTTTCGGATCCACGCTTCGTATTTCATCTATTTCGAAACGCAGCATTTCCGTTTTGCGCTCGCGTTCGGCGGCGTTTCCGAAATCGGACAGTCTGTCCGTAGCTTCCTTAAACGCGCGGAACGCTTTTTTATAAGCTGCCGAAAGCGCGTCTTCGCCGCCTTTCGTGCGGAATTTATCCAATATCCCCAAATGAAAGCTTTCGTCCAAAGCCATACGGCTTTCGTGTTGGGAATGCACGGATACCAGGCGCGCCATAACTTTCCTGAGTTGTTGGACGGTGACGGGCACGTTGTTGATCCTGGCGTCGCCGCGGCCGTTGTCGTACATCGTCCTCCTGACCGTGACCACTTCGTCGGAATCTATGCCGAGTTCATCCAATATCGCTTTCGAAGCGCCTTTTTTATCCCAAAAGGTTACCGCTACCGCGGCGGAATTTTCGCCGTGGCTTATCAGGCTCCTGTCGGCGCGGTCGCCCAACACGAAATTCAGGGAATCGATTATTATCGATTTCCCCGCGCCGGTTTCGCCCGTCAGAACGTTCAGCCCTTCGCCCAATTCAAGCTCCAATTCCTTTATGAGCGCGATATTTTTTACGTATAAATTGGTTATCATTTCGTTAAAGAACCGATTTCTTTTAACTTATTCGCAATTTCTGCCGTTTTTTGTTTATCCTTAATTATTATCAAGATCGTGTCGTCCCCGGCTATGGAGCCCATAACGGACTCTTCCTTCAGTTCGTCTATAAGCGAAGCCGCGGTATTTGCCGAACCCGAAATGGTGTGTACGACGATGAAATTTTCGCTGTAGTCGATTTTCACAACCGATTCGCTGAAAAGCGTCATCAGCTTTTGGATCTTCGGGTCGGGAGGCATAACGTATCTGAAGCCTCCGCCCGGCTGAGCCTCTTTGACCAGTCCCAATTCCTGGATATCCCTTGAAACGGTGGCTTGCGTCGCCTGGAAACCGGCGCGGATCAGAAAATCGACTATCTCGCGCTGAGTGCCTATTCCCGCCTCGGTTACGGCGATCTTGATGTAATTTTTCCTGTCCGCCTTCGATGAAGACGATTTATCGCGCGTCATCGATTTCCCTCCTGTTCGTTATCGAAAGCGTTCCAATAACGCAATTTTTCAAACAATCTTTCGTAATAATTATATCCTTTCAATCTTACGAAGCCTATCTTCAGATCGGAATGATTCACCGTCACGGAGTCGCCGTCTGCAAGATTTAAAACGTCTTCGCCGTCTATATTCAGGTGCGCGTGCGGTTCCGCGTGTTGGATCTCCAGCCAAATTTCGCTGTTATTGTTCACGACTATCGGGCGCGAATGCATAGAATGCGCGCTTATCGGAGTGACTACCAGGGCCTCGACGTCGGGAGCGACTATCGGACCGCCCGCCGAAAGGTTGTATGCCGTGCTGCCCGTAGGCGTCGAAACGATGACTCCGTCGGAAACGTATTTATCCATCAACGCGCCGTCGACGCGTACTTCGCATTTAACGACACGCGTGCGCGATCCGCGAGCGACGACGACTTCGTTAAGCGCGTAAAATTTGTTGCCTTTCGCGCGCGCTTCCAAAAAAGTGCGGGTATCTACGATATATTCGCCCTGCAGGACCTCTTTTATCATTCCGCGCACAAAGCCGGGTTTTTCGGATTCCGCCAAAAAACCGCGGTGTCCGAGGTTCACCGAAAACAATTTGGCGTCCTGGCGCGCGCATTCTTTTGCGATACGCAGAATAGTACCGTCGCCGCCCAATACGACGACTACGTCGGCTTCGCCCGCCAAAGCCATACGGCTGAGGTATTTGCCCGGGAGCCCCAACGTCCTCAATTCGTCGGAAAGCAGTATGTCTACGCCTTCTTTTTCGAGTTCTTCGTAAAGCCCTCTGGTGATCTTACCGCCGGTATCCCTGAATAAGTTTGCATAAATTCCTATCTTCATAGACTCATTATAATATTTTTGGAATCCGAAAGCAACAATATTTTTCGACAATATAAATTAAATAGTTAAAAAATTAAACTAATTTTACGCTTTGCAAATTATGAATAAAATTCCGAAAAAAACGCCCTTCGGCTGCGGTTAAGGCGCATTAACGGGCGTAACGGAATGAAATTAGGATCAGCCCTGACGAAACAGCGCGGTGAATTCTCGGTTTTTATCCTTGAAAAGTCTGGGGACTTCGATGACTCCGAAGTTTTTCAGACCTATCGACGCGGCGAAGGCCGTTACGTCCTCCACGGCTTTTATATAAAGTTTCGGGTTTTTCACTATGCCGGATTTAGTCAGAGCCGATTTCCCCAATTCGAACTGCGGTTTTATCAGCGCGATCAGCAAAGTCGACGGAGTCATAAACTGTATCAGAGCCGGCAAAATCAGCCTTAAGGATATAAAGGAAACGTCTACGGTGATCAGATCGGCTTTTATGCCTATGTCCTCGAAAGATATATATCGCGCGTTCAGCCTGTCTTTGACTTTCACGCGTTCGTCTTCGCGCATTTCCAGCGGCAGAGCGCACTCGCCGACGTCCACGCAGAACACTTTTTTCGCGCCGTCTTTTAACATAACGTCGGTAAAACCGCCGTTGGAGGCTCCGATATCTATGCACACTTTTCCCGAAGCGGACAGACCGAATTTATCCAGCGCGTTTTTCAATTTCACGCCGCCCAAGGAAGAAAAAACCTCCCCTCGGTCCACGGTGACTTCCTGCCCCGGAGACACTTCGAAAGAAGGTTTTGTAACGACTGCGCCGTTTACGGACGCTTTCCCCGTAAGTATCAGATTCTTCGCGTTGGTGCGGCTTTCGGCAAGTCCCGTTCCGAACAGATAGTTGTCAAGTCTCATTTGTTGCCGTGTGAATTAACCGTTTTCTGCGGCTTTTCCGCACTCTTCGAAGTCTTATCCGCGCTTTTTGAGGTATCTAACGACTTTGCGGACGCGGTTTCGTTGACCGATTTGTCGGTAGAACCATCGGATTTGGAATTTTTATCGTGTTTTTGTTTTTGTTTCGCCTTCTCCTTCCTTTCTTTCGGGGAAAACACGCTCAGAAGGCGTGCGGCGAAAATTATAAGTTCTTTCGAATTGTTGACGGCGACGTTTTTGAACATCGACTTACCGCCTACGGTCACCGCGCTGACGATACCGGAAACCAGAATGGATATCACCATATTCAAAGTTTCGTTCATACCTTCGGTGATCTTCAAAACTATTGCAAGAGCGCACGCACCGGAAACGATGCCGCAGATATCGCCTATGACGTCGCAGCAGATATTCGAAACGCGTTCGGCGTTCTTAACCAGCATGATCGCCTGTTTGCTTCCCGGCTCCTTCCTGGACGCCATGGCAAGCAGCGGCGCAAGATCGCACGAAGTCGCGGCTACGCCTATCGCGTCCGCCGCAATGGACAGAGCGATCAGGAAAAGCAGCAGGATTATCATTATGCTGAAATGCGCCTTTGTGGAAGCAAGTTCCGAAACAAACGAGAAAAAGCAGCTTAAAATCAAAGTGACCAGCGTTATCCTCAACGTCCAGACGGTACTTTTCTTCAAGCCTTTTTTTGCAGGCTTATCGTGGACTTTTTTATCGCTTTTGCCGTCTTTTGAGGATAGATCTGAAACCGTTTTATCGGAATCGCCCGTCAATAAGTCGTTGTTTGCGGCGACTGCGTTTTTGCCGCGATCGGCATCTTCATCACGGACTGCGGGCAAGCCCTCCGCATCCGAAGCGGTGCCGTCCGACGAAATTTTACTATCAATCTGGTCAGCGTTAAAACCCATGTTTTCAGACATTTCCGTTAAAATATACAAAATTAATGGAATAATGGTGGCAATAAGCCCAGTAAACCTTGCGCCATCAGGTTCGGTAGGGTTTCCCTGCCGCCCACCCGTCGTCGCCGTCCGGGCAGTTTCCTTTTAAGGGCGGTAATACGTGATTACTCATGGTATAACCGAATCGCCACTTAGTGCACACTATAATCCTCGGCTTAAAACAGTCTAGAAAATTTCTTTTACAGATTTGGTACAATTTATCCTCTTTTGCAAAGAAGGTTTCATAGGCAGAGACCGAAACAGATCGCGAACCCGTCTCGGTCCGATACCCTAATTCACGCGACTTCACTCAAGGCAAGCTACACTGCACACAGCTTTTGATTACCGCATTGCAGGTTTAATCCCATTCAGTAGAGTTCGCGCAAATAAAATTCGCGCTTCCTCCACCGATATAGGTCTCCACGGTAATTGGGTCGTCACCGATATGCCGTTATCGGTCGCCCAAGAACCTTAACTCCCAGCATCAACCCACGTTTGGGCAACGTAAGCAAACACAAGAAACTTCATCGATATGCTCTTTAACGGTATTTTAACCCCGCCTTCGATTGTACCGCACCTGACTAGAATACTGCACCACCATTATTCAATTTGTATATAGTATACCATAAACTTACGGAATATGCAAATGAAGTAAATATCTTTTTTATACGTTTCCCGCCGCATAGCTTTAAAAACGGAATTTATTCGGACATAAATCGTGCGTGGAATTTTAAACTTTACGACAAATTCCGCACTTTTCGGACGCGCGCGGCATATACTTCAATTATGATATTGGAAGGATTTTTCGCGCTCCTCAGCAACGTTATGATTCTTACCGCCGGGATAGATTCTCATAATTCTTTTCCCCGGCCTCTGTCAAAAGAAAAAGAACGCGAATTTTTGTTAAAGGCGGCATCGGGCGATAAATCCGCAAAAGACGCTTTGGTAAAACACAACCTGAGGCTTGTGGCGTACATAGCCAAAAAGTACGTCAACTACCCCGACAAAGACGAATTGCTTTCGGTGGGTACGGTCGGGCTGATAAAAGCCATAAATTCGTATACTCCGGAAAAATCCGCCACTTTGGCGACTTACGCATCGCGGTGTATCGAAAACGAAATATTGATGGCTATGCGCGGATACAAAAAGCGCAGGAACGATATCTCCATTTACGAAAAAGTGGGCACGGACCGCGAAGAAGGCGACGTGACTCTGGCGGATATGCTCAGTATGGAAGAAGATTCCGTCTGGGCAAAGATCGAAAACGGCTTTTTAAAGGAGCTTTTGACCAAACTTATCGAAGAAAACCTGACAGAACGCGAAAAATTCCTGATACTTTCAAGGTTCGGCATAGATTCCGGATCCCCCAAGACCCAACAGCAGACCGCAAAGCTGATGGGTATTTCCAGAAGCTACGTTTCCAGAATAGAAAAAGCGGCTCTGGAAAAACTCCGCGCCGCCATAAAACGTGAAAATTTGGAATTTTAGTTAAAAATCGCAGGCGATCTCGAATGATTTTCCGCTGAGCGCGGAAAGAATATTGTCTTTCGGAACGTTTCCGAAAGACAGCTTCACCGCGGTAAGATACTGCCGTTTCGCGCGCATCGCGCGGTTTATTTCGAAATCGCCGTATTTGGTGTCCCCCAACACGGGACAGCCCAAAAATGCCGTATGTGCGCGGATCTGATGCGTTTTTCCCGTATACAGGCGTATCCTGCAAAGATACAATGAACCGTCGCGTTTTTCGACGACTTCCAAGCCCGTGCGTATCTGTTCGTATCCCGGCTTCGGCGACGGAGAAATTTCAACTTTCCCCTCTTTGCCGTCCTTTTTCAGATAAGCCGTGTAAACGCCGTCTTTCGGGCGGATCCCGCACAGCAGAGCCATATAATATTTTTCTACAGCGCCCGCCCTGAAAAGCTCCACCGCCGCTCTGAACGCCTCCTCGCTCTTTGCGAGCATCAGAATACCGCGCGTGTTGGTATCCAATCTGTGCACGGGCAGGAATCTGCCGCCGCGCTCTTCGGAAACGAGTGCGGCAAAATTTTTGGTTTCCGTGCCTCTGGGTTTTACCGCGATCAGGATATCCTTGTCTTCGTAAACGCTTTCGGAACGGAACGAAGACGACCCTTCGGCGGAAAAGATTTCCACCTTATCCCCGGGGTTTATGAAAACGTCTTTTTTAACGCGTTTGGAATTGACTTTGACCCTGCCTTCGGACAGCAGCCTTTTAAAAGAAGAATATCCGAGTCCCGGAAGCATTTCAGGCAAAAACCTGCCTAATTTTACGGTTTTCGCGCCTTTATAAAGAAAACTTTTCAAATCAAACGCCCTCTTTGTCGGATTTTGTAAGCTTCATTATCTCTTCCATCAGCGTGTTGATGTCTTTGAACTGCCTGTGAACGGAAGCGAAACGGACGTAAGCGACTTCGTCCAGCTCCTTTAAACCTTCCATAACCAATTCGCCGATTTTTTTGGAGGAGATCTCCTGCGCGAGAGTGTTGTTGACCTGTTTTTCGATGTCGGAAACCATTTTGTCGATTTTAGCCATCGAAACCGGTCTTTTTTCGCAAGCCTTTATAATGCCGTTTTTGATTTTGTTTATATCGAAAATCTGTCTGGTGCCGTTATTTTTAATCACCAGAATGGGCGTAGATTCGACCTTTTCGTAAGTTGTATAGCGTTTTCCGCAGGCGGTACATTCCCTGCGTCTTCTGATCGAAGCTCCGTCGTCGGAAAGCCTTGAATCGACGACTTTGCTGTCCAAATTACCGCAAAACGGACATTTCATAACGTGCCTTCCTGAATTTTTGTCTATATTATATCAAAAAGGCGTAGTTTTGTAAAGTTTATTTGGCGAGTTCCCTGCCTACGGGCTTAAGTTCCGCCAGGATGACGTCGTCGCCTATTTTAACTATGTTGTTCCACGGTATAAAAATAGATTCGCCGCCCGAAAAATTTTTAAAAAACTTCTTTTCGCCCGCCGCCACCAATCCGATGACTTTCCCGGTGCAATGAATGGCTATGTCGACTATCCGTCCCAGCTGTTTGCCGTCGGATATATTGACGACGTCTTTTTCTCTCAATTCGCAAAAGGTATAATCGATTCCCTCGCTCATTTATGTAAACTCCGCTGCATACATAAATTTTATGCCGGCGGAGTCCGGGTCAGAACGAAATCTCGAATGAATTTTTCAGCCTGTCCAAGGCGGATTTTTCAAGACGACTGACCTGTGCCTGAGACATTCCCAGAGCCCGCGCTATTTCGGTTTGGGTAGCGCCCGAATAGTAGCGCAGTACGATGACCTTCTTTTCCCTTTCCGGCAAAGATTCGACGCCCTCTTTCAAAACGATTCTTTCCGAATAGTCTTTTTCGCACGCGGGGTCTTTTACAAGGTCTATCAGCTCGGTGGAATCCTCGTCGCCGTAAGCTTCCGAATACAGCGATTGAGGTTCGGTAAGCGCGTCCAATGCGCTGACTACTTCGTATCCCGAAACTCCCAATTCTTCGGCAATTTCGTTCAGCGAAGCCTCGTGAGGGCTTTTGGATTCAATTGCTTCCCTCGCTTTAACGGCTCTGAACGCGATGTCTCTGACGTTTCTGCCTACTTTGAACGCCGTCGATTCACGGATAAATCTGCGTATCTCTCCGAGTATCATCGGTATTGCATAAGTCGAGAATCTGACCCCCAAGGCGGCGTCGAAATTGTCCAAAGACTTCATTAATCCGAGCATTCCCACCTGAAAAAGTTCGTCCGGGCTCTGTTTTGCCGACCTGAAACGTTGAACGGCGCTTAATACGAGTCTGGCGTTGGCAAGCAGAAACTTTTCCCTTAGATCGGTTCTGCCGCTTTTGATGAGTTTCAGCGTACGTTCTTGTTCTTGTCTGTCCATAACGGGCAGTTCTTCGGTCCTTACTCCTGTAACTTTTCTTACCACAGGGATGCCTCCTATGCGGTAAGTATGTCCCCGTAAACAACTTTTATTATCAATTATTCCATTTTTCTTCCTGCTTTTTGTATTCCTGTTTGAGTTTGCCGATTATCCTCTTTTCCAATCGGCTGATATACGATTGAGAAATGTTCATCATATCGGCTATCTCTTTTTGAGTGCGCTCCTTTTCCCCGAACAGTCCGTAACGCATTTTGACTATCGCCCTGTCTCTTTCGCTCAGCCCCGAATAAAGTTCGCGGATAAGCTGTAATTCGACTTCCGATTCCATTTCTTTGTAGACCTCTCCGCCGTCGGTACCCAACACGTCGGAAAGCAACAGCTTGTTTCCCTCCCAATCGACGTTTAACGGTTCGTCCAGGCTGAGTTCGTTCCTCGTCTTCAACATCTTCCTTAGATACATCAGGATTTCGTTTTCGATACACCTGGAAGCGTAAGTCGCAAGTTTTATCTTTTTGTCGCCGTTATACGAACGCACCGCCTTTATCAGTCCCATGGTGCCGACGGAGATGAGTTCTTCCTGATCCACTCCCGTGTTGTCGAAGCGTTTGGCTATGTACACCACAAGCCGCAGGTTGTGTTCTATCAGCGTGTTGAAAGCGTCCTTGTCGCCTTCCGCGTTCAGCTGCAGATATTTCTGCTCCTCCTCCGCGTCCAAAGGACTCGGCAGCGCAACCATATAATCGAGTTCGCTTTCGGAAGCGAAAAACCTGTTTATAAACTCTTTGAGTCTTTTGAATATTTTAAGCATTTATCCTCCTTTTGAACGGCGTCCGCCATTTCGCCGTGCAACAATACGTCCTGCCCGAATCCGATTTTATCCGATATCACCACGGGAGTACTGTATAGCTTATGTTTATTTTTGTCGTAATATATCCTATACGTCGCCCTGCATGACGGTAGTGCTTTTACCCCGGCTACAGTCTTTACGAATATGCTTGCGTCCGCCTTCAGCCCCGCCCTCTCCGCGGCGGCGCGGGATACGACTATTACGGGCTCTCCTTTTTCGTACAGCCTGTTCCCCGTATCCAAAAATCCGCGGAATACGCATTCGCCTTTATCGGTCACGAACGCCACGCGGTAACTCAGTTTTTCCGCGGAAAACCGCTTTCCCGTTTCGTACGCCAAAGAAAACACCGCGGGAACGCTGCCCGAAAGTACGAAACCCCATTCGTCGGTTATGCCGGTAAAGTTGCTCCTGAGATATTCCAAACCGAATATCGCCAAACAAATTATGATAAAATTTACGGATAATTTCGTAAATTCAGTAAATTTTAATTCTTTTTTTACTATCAGCAGAGCCGATAAAATCAACGATATCTTATAGACGGCAGGCGAAAGCGTTTGGACGTCGGCGTCCGCAAGACACAACAAAGCCGCCGAAAACAATTCCCGGATAACTACGCCGTTCAGCGGCAAAGCCGCGGCGTAAACTATTAAGAATGCGACGGCATAACTGCCGAAAATTTCCGTTATTATATCGTTCATGTCGAAAAAAAGAGCCGACCCTATCCGGTCCGGCTCTTCATTTGCGTAATCAGTATGTCGGTATGATCTTTTCGGCTTCCGCCTATTTTTTATCGCGCAATCTCTGCAGGAACGGAGGCACGGCTTTGTCCTGTTGCAGATCGCGGTAGCTCTGCGGTTCGGGCTTTACTTCGCGTTCGCTTCTGTCGGAAGAAAATCCGTACATGGAATCGACTTTCCTGATATCTTCCTGACGCATGGAATTCAACATTCCGCGAGGCGCCTGGTATATCGGAGAGCTTTCGTCGGGGGATTCGAACCCGGTTGCGATGATGGTGATCATGACTTCGTCGTCCAGGGTTTCGTCGATGCCCGTTCCGAAAATGATCTTTGCGTTAGGATCGACGACTTCGCGAACCAACGCCACGGAATTGGTGACTTCGTCGATAGTGATCGTGGCGTCGCCGGATACGTAAACTATCACGCCGGTAGCGCCCTTTATATTGGTTTCCAGCAACGGAGATTGAACAGCCTGACGTACGGCGTCCAAAGTGCGGTTGTCGCCTTTGCCCTTGCCGATACCGATGTGAGCGTTGCCTTTGGCTTTCATGACCGCTTTTATGTCGGCAAAATCGAGGTTTATCAGCGCGGGAGTCTGGATTATTTCGGTAATTCCCAATATGCCCTGTTTCAAAACGTCGTCGGCGACTTTGAAAGCCTGTACCAAAGGAGTGCCCTTCGGAACGTAGTATTGAATCTTTTCGTTAGGGATGACCAACAGAGTGTCTACGACTCCCCTGAGTTTTTCTATACCGGCGTTGGCGTTTTCCATTCTGACTTTGCCTTCGAAGGTTTCGAAAGGCTTCGTAACGACGGCAATCGTCAGTATATTCATATCCTTTGCCATTTTGGCGATGACGGGAGCGGCTCCCGTACCCGTACCGCCGCCCATGCCTGCCGCTATGAACAGCAAATCGGTATCTTTTAATATTTCGGCTATCGCGTCTTTGGATTCTTCCGCCGCCCTTGCGCCTATTTCGGGATCGGCACCGGCTCCCAAACCTTTCGTCAGAGCCGAACCGAGCTGTATCTTATATTGCGCACGACTGAGGTTCAATGCCTGCATATCGGTATTCGCCGCAATGAACGTGCAGGAGGTGACTCCCGCCAATATCATACGGTTAACGGCATTGCCGCCGCCTCCGCCTACGCCGATCACCTTTATCCTTGCCATACCGAAAGAATTGTTCTGTCCCATCGGTTGGAGTCCCAAGCCATCCCCCATCGAGTATGTATCGCTCATTTTCTAAGCCTCCTTGCGAGTTTGTCCTTAAATGTATTTAAAAATCCAAACGTTCCTTCGCGTCTGGTGATTTTTTTGCGCTGTGCGTTGATAAGCCCCGCCAGCGAAGAATATCCGGGTTTATTGAAGGGCACTATATCGGGCGAAGTTATCTCTACCTTGCGGCCGGTAACGCGTTCGATGATCTCTTTTGCCCCCGGCATATTTTCAAAGCAGGAACCCGTCAGCACGATCCCGGCGTCTTCGGGCAGAGCGAACGGGAAAGTATCCGCAGCGGCGATAATACCGCGAGCGATGTCTTCCACCTTGCCTGCCGCCATCTCGTTTATCTTCGAAATGTCGTATTCTTTGTTTTCGCCCTCCGAAGTAGTGACGAAATATTTTTCGCCGCCCACGGGATGCAGATTGAAATTCAGCTTTCCGACTATCTTTAAAGCGGCTTCGTAAGGGATGCCCGCCCTCATGGTAAGTTCGGCGGCGATATGCCCTTTCCCCATGGAAAAAGCCTTTAATCCCAACAATCCGTCGCCGTATGCGTAAGCGACGCCGGTGGAAATGTATCCTGCGTCCACAACCAACGCGCCGGTATCGCGCATGGATTCGGGAACGACGTACATGACTTCCGCCAACATATCGGACATATATTCGAATTTTACGTCGGCATATTCGGAAATCTTATCGAAAAGCGCGACAAAAGAGTTTACGCAATAAACGTAACTCATCATACATTTCAATTTCGTCGTGGTGATTCCGTAAGGAGTGATCTCGGCTTTTCCGGAATCGGGAATAAACCACACCGGAGCGGCGGAAATGACCGTGTATTCGGAATTCGAAGCCGGAGGTTCGGAGATCAGATCGTCCACGTCCTTTTCGGTAACTTTTTTCGGGATCGTGAAATCGACTTCCCTTTCGGATACGGTAGCCGAAGTGAATTCGGCGGGAACGCCCACCATAATTTCTTCGGGATCGCAAAAAGTCGTTTTTCTGCAACGGTCTATCAGCGATCTGACCGTGCCGATCAGTTCGTCTTTGTTCAAAAACTCGCCGTCCTGAAAACCGGAATAAGAACGGGAATCGTGAAAAGCAAAGCTTTCCGAAAACTTCCTGTCCTGCATTACCAGCGTAATAGTATCCGATTGAATATCCAAAACAGCGGTTTTTTTGTTACTCATCGATGGAGCTCCTCGCGCTCACGCGTGTGCCGTACGCGTGTAAATTACTTAAATTATATATTATAAACGGCTGCTTGTCAACGGAAATTTTACCATTATGGCGATTATTATAAATTAACCGACTTTTCATAATAAATTATTTCAAAGTTCGTCGGATTTTGCCTATAAAAGCGCTTTAACCGTTTTTTATCCGTTAGTTTGATAAAATCTTATGAAAATTGACGGTCAGACGGTTTCGGACAGATACGCTTCGACGTATTCGTCAAAATATTTTGCCGCGTAAAGCCTTTCAGAACGCGGTATCGTCAACGTAAACGCGTTGTTTTCGCGGCAGGCAAACACATATGCGTCCTTTTCAACGGTAAGCGAAGAAAACATCGACGGCAGATTCGCGGACGACGCCCCTGCCGCGGTCAGCGAACCGAACATTTCGTACATTTCGCGGAAAGGATCGGAATTGAAGGTATTCGAAACGTTGAGCCCTTTTACGATTATCAAGGAGTTTTTGTCCAGATCGGATTCCGAGGTATGTAAATAAGATTGAAACTCCGTGTCGGTCAGCACATATCCGGACCCGTCGGAGCGCGCCACCGCAAGTACCGCCGGATTGTAATCGATATATACGGTCATTTTATCGGGAAAGCTGCGGACGACATCGACAATTTCCACCGATCTGTCGGGGTAGGCTTTCAGAATGCGCGTTTTAAAGTCTATTTCGTTTACGGACAATACGGAAGTGCCCGTTTCGATACCGAGAACGGAATAAATTTCGTCGGCTTTCGCCACGGGAGTCCCCTCCGAAAACACGACGTCGACGTATTTGATCCTGCACATGTTTCCGAATATGGCTATGCCTATTATGACCAGCACGCCCAAAATCACGGAAATGAGTTTGCTTTTCACTATACTTTTACGATATTGGCGCCCAATGCGCCCAAAACCTCCTCCGGAGCTTCGTAACCCCGAGCGATATGGCGGGCGTTTTCTATCACGGTAACTCCGGAAGCCTTCAAACCGGCGACCATCAACGCCGCTCCGCCGCGAAGATCCATGGCTTTCACTTCGGCTCCGCACAGGCGTTTTCCGTTCAATACCGCCACCCTGTCTTTTACTTTAACCGAAGCGCCCATTTTTGTCAACTCCGCAAGGTATTTAAATCGGGTTTCGAAAATATTTTCTATTATGACGGTGCTTCCGGAGGACGCCGCGGCAAGCGCGCCGAACGGCGCCTGCAGATCGGTAGGAAAGCCGGGATACGCCCCCGTTTCCACGGAGCCTACGGCTTTCGGGTTGCCGGAAGAAGAAATCTTTATGCCTTTGTCGGAACAGATTATCTCCGCGCCGGTGTCTTTCAGCTTTGAGATCAGCGCGGTCAGCTGTTCGCCGTCTGCGCCTTCGAACATAACCTCTCCGCCGCAAAGCGTCACCGCCGTCATATATGTTCCCGCGACTATCCTGTCGAAATCTACTGCGGTTTCCGCGCCGCGGAATTTGTCGGAGCCTTCGATCCTCACTATCGAAGTACCTGCCCCGGAGATGTGTCCGCCCATCAGATTGATCAGTTTCTGCAAAGCGGCGATCTCGGGTTCTCTTGCCGCGTTTTTTACGGTGGTGACCCCGGGAGTACCCGCCGCCAGCATCATCACGTTTTCGGTGGCTCCTACGCTGGGATAATCCAAATCGATATCGGCGGCGTGGGTATTCGAAGCGTCGCAGCGTATAAATCCGTATTTGTCGCGGATCTTGACCCCCATTTCGCGGAACGCTTTAAGATGCAGGTCTATTGGGCGCAGACCGATGTCGCATCCGCCTGGATACGCCACTGTCGCCTGTCTGACGCGGCTGAGGATGGCGCCCAGCATAAATACGGAGCTTCGCAGTTCCCCCGCGAGCGCCGAAGAAATTTCCGCCGAGTTCATGTATTCCATTTTGAGGCGGAGCTCCTTACCGCGGCGTTCGCTTTTACCGCCCAGCGATTCGAATATCCTCAGCATATTTTCGATATCCAGGATATCCGGGCAGTTTTTCAGCACCACCTCTCCGTCCGTCAGAGCCGCCGCGGCTATCAACGGCAAAGCTCCGTTTTTTGAGCCCTGCACTTTTACTGCGCCTTTAAGTTCCGGCGCCCGATCGTCGTTGTTTATTATGTACTTGCTCACAACACATTGTATGAACGGTGAAAGAGTTTGTGACTTTTCGGTAATTTTACGGGATCTTCCGCCCGCGTGAAGCCTGCCGTCAGACCTGCGGCACTTAGAAACACCATAAGAGAACTGCCTCCGGCGGAAACGAACGGAAGCGGCAGTCCCGTCGGCGGCACCGATCCCGTGACCACCGCGATATTCAACAGAGCCTGTACGGCGATCATTATCGTAAGTCCGAAAGCCGCCTGCCGCGAAAAAGCGTCCTTCCTTATAAACGCGGTCTTTATACCGGCGTATATAAAAACCAGGTACAACGCCATTACGAACAGACATCCGATGACGCCCAATTCTTCGGCGATCACGGAAAAGATGAAATCAGATTCGGCAAAGGGCAGAAAAAGATATTTTTGTCTGCTGTTGAACAGTCCTACTCCGAACAAGCCGCCGTCCCCGATGGCGTAATAGGATTGTATCAGCTGATAGCCTTCGTCCTTCGGGTTCGCCCAAGGATCCAAAAACGCCAACAGCCTGCGCACTCTGTACGGTTCGGCGATTATCAGTACGGGGATCAAACAAAGCGCGGCGACGGTAAGCGCGACGACGACCTTGTTATCCAGCCCCGCCGCCACCGTCACCAGCAAGACCGCGAAAGCTACCGCCAGAGTCACCGACATATTCGGCTCCGCCATTATCAGAGCGAGCACTACCGCGGCGGCTATAAAAGGCAGGATCAGATATTTGACCGATCTCGGAGGCTTTTCGGAATACATCTTCGCCAAAAACAGCATCAGCGAAAACTTGGCTATTTCAGAGGGCTGAAACGTAATAAAACCCAGGTTTATCCACCTTGTGGCTCCGTAGCTGGTCTGCCCGAGCCCGGGAATGAAAACCGCCGCCAGCAATATCACAGACACCGCCAAAGCCCACGTCGAAAGTTTTTTCAGCTTTTCGGAGGGGAATTTATACGCCGCGTACATCAAAAGCAGTCCGGGAACGAACCCCAACAACTGCTTTTTGACGTAAAAGAAAGCGTCGCCGTAATTTATCTTTGCGGAATAAGAGCTTGCCGAATAGATCATTATCAATCCCAATACCGACAAAGCTATGGCGGGGACGATAATCATCATCCTCAGCTTTTTCAAAGCGCGCAGCTCCGATACGTTAAAACCGCCGTTGTCCGTCATCTTTTTACTTTAACGAAGATATGAGGTTTTTGAAGCGTTCTCCCCTTTCCTTATATCCGGTATACCTGTCGAAGGAAGCGGATGCCGGGGAAAACAGGACTATGTCCGCGTCAGAATCGGCGGCTTCGATCACGGCGTCGCGCAAATCCTTTACCACCGATATGTCGTTGAAACCGACTTTCAAAGCCGAACCGTAAATCTTTTCCGCATTGGCTCCGGTCGCCGCAACGAATTTCAGTTTTTCCGGAGCGTCCAGGAAAAATTCGCAAAAATCTTCCTTTTTGTCGGAACCGCCCATTATCAAAGCGGTACTGCCTTCCATCGCGTTCAGTGCCGCCAGCGTCGCCGCCACGTTCGTGCCTTTGGAATCGTTGAAACAACGTTTGCCGCGGAATACTCCGACGTATTCTATGCGGTGCGGCAGAGGTCTGTATTCGCGCACGAACTTTTTCAGAGCCTCCTTTCCGGCGCCCAGGCGCGCCGCGACGTCTATAGCGGTCATCATATTGAAACGGTTGAATTCTCCGCGGAGTCTGCTTTCTTTTACCGATATCAGCTGTTCGCCTTTCAGATAAAAAGCGTTGTTTTTTATGTAACAGTCGCCGACGGGCTCCGAACCGCTGACCCATATCACTTCCGACGCAAGATGGGTTCCGAGCTCCCTTATCAACGGCTGGTCGTAATTCAGAACGGCTGCGTCGGAAGCCGTCTGTAACCTGAAAATTCTTTTCTTTGCCGCAAAGTAGCTTTCGAAATCGGGGTATCTGTCCATATGGTCGGGAGCGACGTTGGTCAGAACCGCGTAATCGGGTTTTAACGTGTAAGTGCGCTCCAATTGAAAAGAGGACGCTTCTATCACGTTGACGTCGTAATCGGCGCCGTCCAATATGACCTGCGAAACGGGATAACCTATGTTCCCCATCGTGCGGCAGGAAATTCCCGAAAGTTTCAGGATCTTGTCTATCATATCGCAAACAGTCGTCTTGCCGTTCGTACCGGTGACGACGACTTTTACGCCCTTTAAAAATTGTATTCCGAGTTCCAATTCGGAAACCACGCGTACGCCGCAGGCTTCGGCTTCCTTTATCAGCGGATGATCGTTGCCGATCGCCGGGCTGACGACGGCAAGAGAAAATTCCCCCGTCGGGCAATCGGGCGCCGAAGGGGCGATGGCGGGATCGTCGTCCACTCTTACGACTTCGTATCCCTGTTTTTCCAACAAAGCCGCCGCGGCAGTGCCGCTTAAACGCATTCCGATAACGATAGCTTTTTTCATTTTACCTTCCCTTACACCACGCAAAGAGCCACAAGCCCCGCTATGAACGTGACTATCATATAGCGCGCGGTAATTTTACTTTCGGGTACGCCCTTTAATTCCAAGTGGTGATGATACGGCGACATTAAAAACACGCGCTTCCCCCTCAGCTTAAACGAAACGACCTGTATAATTACCGATATGCAGCTGACAACGTACATTATGCCTATTACCGCGGCTATGAACGGATTTTTGGTAAACAAAGCCAGCGCCGCAAAGAAGGCTCCCAACGCCAAAGAGCCGGTATCCCCCATAAAGATCGAGGCTTTCGGCGCGTTGAACCACAAAAACGCCAACAGCCCGCCCAAAAGCGCGGCGGAAGCGTAAAACATCGAATTTATTTCGGCGGCGTAGCCGGACATTCCCAAAGCGTCCGCGCCGAACGCCGTTCCGACTAATATCAGCATAAAAAAGCCGACGTAAACGGTGCCCGTTCCGCCTGCCAGACCGTCCAATCCGTCGGTCAGATTGACGGCGTTGGACATTGCGACGAAAACCAGCGCGGCAAGCGGCACATACCACGCGCCGACGTCCCATTCGCCCAATCCGAAATTTAAAGATACCGCCGAACCGACGAACGGGCTTTTATAGGAAAACCAGGCGGCAAGAAAACCCGCCGCCAGCTGAAACAGGATCTTCTGCCAGGCGGAAAGACCCTTATTGCGTTTCAGTTTGATTTTAATGAAATCGTCCGTAAACCCTATAAGCCCGTAGCCCAGAAACACCAGCATCAGCATCCTGCCCAGCTCGTACGAGAAAACGCCGGCTAAGGCGGCGGCTGCCGTGGCGGAAAGAATGAAGATCAGACCTCCGAAAGTCGGAGTACCCTCCTTGCCTTCGTGCTGTTTTACATAATTCAACAGCGTCTGGACCGCCCTGCCTCCGGCAAGTCTGACGATCAGAGGCGCGATCAGCATTGCGGCGGCAAACGATCCAATTCCCGTTATCAGTCCCGTCAAAAGCGCGCTCACAGATTGTATCTCCTGAAAGATTCCAACACTTCGGCGCGGTCGGAATAACGCCGGCGTTCGCCTTTGACTTCGGTATAATTTTCCGCGCCTTTCCCGGAAACCACCACGACGTCGTTGTTTTTGGCGATCAAAAGCGCGTAAGTTATCGCTCCGGCGCGGTCGGGAATGACTATATAGTTACCGCGGTCTTCGATGCCCGATTCTATGTCGCGGATGATGTCGCGCGGATCTTCCGAACGCGGATTGTCCGAAGTTATGACCGTAAAATCGGCTAATTCCGTCGAAATCTTTCCCATTTCCCTGCGTTTTCCCCTGTCGCGGTCGCCGCCGCAACCGAATACGGAGATGAGTTTTCCTCCTTTTCCGACAAGTTTCCCTGCCGCGTTCAGAAGGTTTATCAGCCCGTCGGGAGTATGCGCGTAATCGATAATTACGCGTTTTCCGGATTCCAGAATGTTGAACCTGCCTTCGACTTCCGCCATATTCCTGAACGCGTCGGCTATGACGGCGGGTTTGATCCCCAAAAGCCTTGCCGCGGTAGTCGCCGCCAGCGCGTTATACAAGTTGAATTTCCCCACGAAAGGCGCTTCCAATTCGAAAATGTCGTCAAAACAGTTGACGATACATTTCAAACGCGAAGTATAATCGTAATCGATCGCAAAAGTGTCGGAGGGGTTTTCGACGCCGTAGCTTGCGGAGGGTAGCCTCTCCGCCGCCAAAATTTCGCGTCCGGTTTCGTCGTCGGCGTTTACTACCGCAAATTCGGCAAATTCCGGGGTAAAATAGCTGATCTTTGTGTTTTTATAGCTTTCCATTTCCCCGAAATAATCCAGGTGGTCGCGGCTTAGATTTGTAAACACGGCTACTTTTGCGCGTATCCCCGCCATTTTTTTCAAAGCTATCGCATGCGCGGAAACTTCCATCACAACGTATTTCGCGCCCGAAAGATCGGCAAGCTGTAACAGCCTGTGCAGTTCTATCGGGTCTGGAGTGGTCAGCCTGGAAGGATAACTGCGCCCTTGGATGCTGGCGCCCAACGTCCCGAACAAAGCCGTTCTTTCGCCGGCTTTTTGCAGTATCTCGGCTATCATATGCGCCGTTGTCGTCTTGCCGTTGGTGCCGACGACGGCGATGATATTCAGGTTTTTATACGAGTTATAATAAAAATTAGCCGCCATTTTCGCCATTGCTTCCCTGACGTCGCCTACGATTATTCCCGGAACGGCGGTTTTCAGTTCCGATTCCGAAACGTATACCGCCGCGCCCGATCTTTCCGCGTCGGCGATATATGCGGCGCCGTCGGTAAGGCTGCCTTTCATTGCAAAAAACGCTGCTCCGGGACGGCAGTCCGCGGAATTCAGACATAGCCCGGTGATATCGGTTTCTTCGATGTTTTCGGCGTTTTCCGTATAACGGCAGTCTATGCCCCGGGTCAGCTCCTTTATCAACATACTCTCCTCCAAAAGGGTATTTTTATGACGGATACCCCAGATATTCAAACATATTCAGATATATTTCCCCCACATACGGAGCCGCTACCACGCCGCCGTAATATGCGCCTACGGGCTCGTCCACCATAAACAGCGCGATGTATTCGGGATCGTCCGCAGGCGCAAATCCGATGAAAGTCGAGATGTATTTGCCGCGCGCGATCTGTCCGTTTTCGTACTTCTGAGCCGTTCCCGTCTTGCCGCCTATACGGACTCCGTCCACGGCGGCGTTTTTACCGGAGCCTTCCAGGACCACGGCTTCCAGCATCCCTCTGAGGATCTCGGAGCTTTTTTCGCTGATGACCCGTTCTCCGCGAGGTTCTTCTCCCGTTAGTAGTATGCCGCTTTCGTCTTCGATTTTTGCAACCAATTTCGGAGTAACTTTATAACCGCCGTTGACCGCCGCGGCAGCTGCGCAAAGCAGCTCTATCGGCGTCATTGCCACAGCCTGTCCGAACCCGATTCTGGCAAGGTCCACGTTCTTTACCGAAGATTGCGGTATCGTCAGTCCCGCGCCCTCGCCCGACATATCGATCCCCGTCTTTTCGGTGACTCCGAACGCCGCCAGACCCTCGTAAAATCTGTCGACCCCCAATTCCATAGCCGCCTGCATAAACACGCAGTTACACGAATTTTTGACTCCTTCCGCAAAGGTCTGACTGCCGTGCCCCTGCGGACGCCAACAGCGGATCTTTTGGTTGTCCACGCTCATCGATCCGCCGCAATAATAGCGTTTCGAATCGTTTACCAGACCGGCCTCTATCGCAAGCGCCGAAGTTATTATTTTAAAAGTGGAGCCCGGTTCGAACACGTCGGAGATGAGTTTCGGACGCGACATTTCCAACAACGTTTTTACGTCGTCCCTGGGAACTTCGTTAAGGTCGAAGGAGGGAGCCTGCGCCATGGCGAGTATATTCCCGGTATCGCATTCCATAACTATCGCGCCCACGGCTTTCGCCGAATGGTTCAGCATCGCCCTTTCGACGGCGTTTTCTACTATGCTTTGGACGTTTACGTCGATATTCAGATACATATCCGCGCCGGGAGTGCCTTCAGTATAATAGGTTTCACCCTCCGGCAGCTTCCTGCCTACAAGATCGGCGGCGGTCAGCACATATCCGTCCGTGCCCTGCAGGAATTTGTCGTAATACGCTTCCAATCCCGTCTGACCAACGACGTCGGAAGACGTAAATCCCAATACCTGGGTCAGAAAATCGCCGTACGGATACACGCGCTTTATGTCCTCCGACACATAAATTCCCGGCACGCCGGAATCTACTATCTCCAACATCTTCTGTTTGTCGACTCCGCGCTTCAGTGTAATTTCGGAAGAACGCGAATCCAGCTTTCCTTTCAAAGTTTCGTAATCGAGTTCCAGCGTTTCGGAAAGTATTCTTGCCGCCTGTTCTTTCAAAGGTATCTCCACGGGGCGCGCGTACAGAGTGTATACGGTGGAAGAAGCCGCCAGGACGACGCCGTTTCTGTCCAAGATCGCGCCGCGCTCCGCCCTGATCGGCACGTCGCGGTACCATTGCTCCAACGCTTTTACGCGCAGATCGCCCGCGCGGACCGCACCGACGTATATCAGCTTTATCGCCACCGCGATAAATAAAAAGGTTATCAGCAGAAATATCGCCGATAACCTTCTCTTTTGTCTGTATGAAGTTATTTTCGTAGCACCCTCCCGGAGGGAAACCGCTTATTTGTTCGTGAACGCGTCCAAAAATTCGTCGAAAGAGTTGCTTTCTACGGATACGTCCTCGATTTGCAAGGCTTCGATCTCCCCGCCCGTAGCCTTTGCCTCGGCGCTGACTTCGTCGCCGCCGGCATTGACCGCAATAATAATAGATGCCAGAGCCGCTACGATAAGAACATATACCGCGGTAAAAATTTTGCCGGCTTTCGTCATCTTTTTAAAACCTCTCCTTACGGGAGCAGGATGCGAATCGGCATAACGACGCATATAAAATTCTTCTTCCGTAACCATATTCTCGGGACGGTCACGGTTCAGCTGCTTTAACATATACTCGTGATAGTCGCCGCCGGTTTTATCGGATTCGGGTAACCTTACTTCGCTGTTACGATACCCAAAATTGTCATTTTTTGTTTCGGAGGCGCGTTTTCCCAACATAAATCTGTCATAATCCGTCATCTCGCCGTGCGGACATTCTATGACCGAAGCTTCCGATAATGAAATATCTCTTCTGAGTGTTACCATTTTTGCCTCCTCCTCTATTTCCTGCGGGCGCTTATTTTACACCCGTTCGGCTATTCTTAATTTCGCGCTGGCAGCCCTGGGATTGGCTTTCAGTTCTTCCGCCCCCGCTACCAACGGTTTTTTTGTCAGTATTTCTATTTCCTTGCGTTTTCCGCATACGCATACCGGAATGTTCTTCGGGCACACGCAATCTTTTTCAAGTTCTCTGAATACGTTTTTAACGATCCTGTCTTCCAGCGAATGGAAGGTTATCACCGCTATCCTGCCGCCCTTTTTCAATCTGAGCGCCGCCGCTTCGATGGCTTCGGACAGCCCGGACAGTTCGCCGTTGACTTCTATCCTCAACGCCTGGAACACCCTCTTCGCCGGGTGCCCCGAACGGTAACGGGGATCCCTAGGATAATGGCGTTCTATTATCTTTACAAGTTCCGAAGTCCTTTCTATTGGCTTTGCCTTGCGGCTTTCGACGATATCTTTTGCTATCGAGTAAGCGGCTTTTTCCTCGCCGTATTCACGGAATATCCTGATAAGTTTTTCCAAGCCGTAACCGTTCACCACGGCGTATGCGTCCAATGCGGCGGAGGTGTCCATCCTCATATCCAGCGGTGCGTCGTGCATATAGCTGAAACCGCGTTCCGGGTTATCGATCTGCGGCGAAGAGATACCCAAATCGAAGATCACTCCGTCTATCTCTCCTATGCCGTATTCGTCCAGCACGGTCGGCATGTTTTTGAAATTATCGTTTACAAGTTGCAATCTTTTTTCGCCGGGGAAGCGCGCCGCGGCGTTTTCCAACGCCTTTTCGTCCAGGTCGAAAGCTATCAGTTTCCCGTCGCCCAGCCTGTCCAATATCATCGACGTGTGTCCGCCTCCGCCCAACGTGGCGTCGACGTATATGCCTCCCGGTCGGACGTTCAATCCTTCTACGGCTTCTTCGGGCATTACGGGAATGTGTTTAAATTCCATACTGCGCCAAAGCTTTCAATTTGTCTGCATAGGAACTTACGGTATGGACGGCTTCGTAGCGTTCTTCCGACCAGATCTCGATTATGTTCCCCGCGCCTATCACGACTACGTTTTTGATTATCGAAGCGTAATCGCGCGAATGTTTGGGGATCACGAAACGTCCTTGCGCGTCTTCTTCGGGTTCGAATGCCGTTCCCAAAATGTCGGAAACCGCACGCCTCGCCTCGATGTCGGAATAAGGTATGCTCCTGAATTTTTCGTTCAACGCCTCGAAATCTTCCTTCGGCATTACGGAAAGACAGTCGGCGCCGTACATTACGACGTAGCCCGTTCCGATAGCCGCCCTGAGTTTAGCCGGCAAACGCATCCTGCATTTGTCGTCCAAAGCCAGATTGAATTTTCCGAGAAAACAATAATTCATGCTACTGTCCTTTCACGTCCGGTATTACCGCCGTTCAAGTCGTTCCCGCGTCTTTTTCCGTTGCTCCGTCCGCCTTTCGGCTTCGGCATTATCAGGCGCGTTTTTTCGGGATCCGGAGTCCCTCTTCCCTGAACGTACTTCCGTTTCTATTGATTATATTATAAATTAAGTTTTAACCACTTTCAACCACTTGCAAACATTTTATCGAAAATAAGTATAAAAAAAAGGGTCACGGAACCCTGAACCCTGCCCGACGGGGTACTTTACGGGCATGTTATGCGAACAAATGTTCTAAAAGCCTGAAGGGAAGCCGCTCCGCAGGCTTACGGTCGGGATATACCCACCGAACGGCTGAGGAGCGTCAACACATTTTCGGGGATGTTTGCGGAGAAACAGCTTTCGCCCGTGACGAAGGCCGCCACTGCCGCTTTGCCCTCTTCGGTCATCGAATCGTAGACGGGACGGATGAAGTCGCAAAGTTCACCGAACGCCGCTTCCAGGCGGTTTTCTCCGGGTAACGACGGGAACAACAGCCACTGAGTTATGACAGGCAGAGTATCGTCGCCGGGGATACCGTTTTCCGCCGCCGCCAAAACGTCGGCGGCAAAGTCTGCCACATACAGTAAGGACGTGCAGTCGGCGGAGAATTTTCCGTCGTCGGCTTCGATGCCGATCGATCCGTTTTGTTTTAACGAAAGCGCGGCTTGCCCGAATGCGAACCTGAAATACAGGTCGCCGACAAGCGGATCCGAAAATTTTCCGAACGTATCGCCCAAAGCCGCGGCGCGTTCAAAAAATTCGGCGTAAGCATAGCTGTTCGCGCCCAATTCGCATTCGTCCGACGATCCGGACAGCAGGCCGAGGATACTTATCAGCGCGTTATCTCCGCGTTCCGCATATTCCAGGGCGATATCCTTTATGAATTCCAAATTGGATACGGCGATTTCGGAATCGAAGTCCCCTCTTTCTTCCGCGTTTTCGATCGCCTTGCAGAACGCGGCTGCGACGTATTTAAAAAACTTGTCGTTTTCAATGGCACTTAATGCGCCGCCTTCGGGCGAGCCTTCGGACGGGAAGACTTCGGAGCAGAGGTATTTCAATAAATTAAGGGTCGTAAAATCATTCAGAAAAACGGCGGAGTAGTCTTTCAAAATCGCGTTAAATTCGGCAACAGTTTCTCGGTCAAAGTACTTCAATACCGCAAAAAAGGCGTCCGAAGCGTTATCTGCGGTCACCGTTCTGAAATCGAATTCCGCCGCGGCGCGGCGCAAAATCTCGGTAAAACAGTCCGTTTCGCGGAACAGCTTCGCATAAATATAATGGAAAGCGTCCGCGCCAAGCTTCGATTCGTTAAAAAAATCGGTGATCGGCGGAAACAGGCTCTCCCCTACGTCCAGATTTTCGGGAGAGCCCGATTTTATATACAAATCGTCCAGAAGATCGCTTACGGAATCTTCGTCAAGTTCGGAGAAGTTACGGTCGTCTATCGTGATATCCGGAAAATTTTCCCTCGTCAGATCGTTAACCGTAACCGTTCTTTCGGTTTTGAAATTTCTGTAAGTTATTATCAGTTTCTTTACGCCCGCGGTTTCCGTGTCGAAGCCTTCGACCATACTTTCGGTGATGACGCCGCTTTCTTCGCGTCCGTTTGAATAGACAACCGTGATCGGCACCGGGACAAAGGCTTCTCCGACAATATACTGACTTTTCCAATCTCCGTCCGCAATTTTCAAATCGACGATCTTTAACGTACAGCCTGCCGTAACCAGGCAAAACGCCGCAAGAACGACGGCGACGAAGAATACTTTTTTAAACATAATCGCCCCCTAAACGCCTCATGACAAACGTATAAGTTTCACCGATCTCCGTGATATAACAGAAGATATTCAAATTATATACTTTTTATAAAAAATAGTCAACGGCAGCGATCCGGGAAGCCGCTCCGAAGGACAGATCCCATCGATCCTTTTTTATCGCATCGTCTTAGCGGCGAAACGGCATTCGGCGGCGTCACCGTTCGTCGATCGGGACCAATTTGTTCCCGATAATGTCGCAGGAAGTCAGAAAATATTCGGTGCCGTTTTTCACGGAACGCATTTCGGCGCGGCATTTCTGACCGTGCAGATGCCCGTAAACGACTTTTTTGACGCCGTATGCGGTAAAAAGATCGGTAAAAGGCGTAGAGCCCATTCTGGAATCGAACGGCGGAAAGTGTATCAGCGCGATTTTCACCGCGTCGGAGGAGCCTTCCGCCAAAGCGTCCGCCGCTTTCAGACTGAGTTCCAGCCTTAACGCTTCGCGGCGCAGTATCTTTTCGTCTTCGGCGGAGGGTTTCGTTCCGATTTCGGGCACGTTCCAACCGCGCGTGCCGCAAAAAACGAAATTGCCGAATTTCAGAGCGTCGTTTTGTATGCAGTAGCTTCCTTCGGGCAGGACCGCGCGCACTTTAGAAAGGCTTCCCCACCAATAATCGTGGTTGCCTTTGACGTAGATCTTTTTCCCGGGCATGGCGCCGATGGTTTCCAGGTCGCGGCGCGCTTCGTCCACGGTCATTCCCCACGAAATATCGCCGGGGATCAAGACTATATCCTCATCCCCGACTTTTTCGATCCAATCGGCGGCGATCGCGTCCCAATGGTTTTCCCAAACCGATCCGAAGATCGACATCGGCTTTTCCGCGGTAAAGGAAAGATGTGGGTCGCTGACTGCAAAAACTTTCATCGGCTCCCTTTTCAGTTCATATCGATCGACAGGATTTCGTCGATCCTGGTCAGGATATCTTCTTTGCCCTGTTTGGCGTAGGAAGAAGAAACTATTATGTTGTCGGCGCCGATTTTCAAAGCGGCGGCTATCTTTCTGCGGCGGTCTATCGCCTGCATCCTGGACACCTTATCCGATTTAGTCAGAATAACCGTAAACGGAATGGCGTAATGGTACATATAATTCAGCATCCTGACGTCGCCTTCGCCCGGGTCGCGGCGTATATCCAACAACAGGAAAACGTGCCTCAGCGAAGCCGGCGATCTGAAATACGCCTCTATCAGCTCTGCCCACTTCAGCTTTTCTTCGTCGGAAACCCTGGCAAACCCGTACCCGGGAAGATCCACCAACAGGAACTTTCCGCCGTTTATGCGGAAATAATTCACCAGCCTTGTCCTTCCCGGTTCTTTGGAAGTCTTTGCCAATTTGCCGTTTCCGGTCAGAAAGTTGATAAACGAGGACTTCCCGACGTTGGATCTGCCTGCGACGGCGATCTCGGGAACGCCTTGTTCGTTCAGTTGCTCCGGATACCCTGCCGAATACAAAAATTCGGCGCTTTTTATCTTCATATCTCTCCTCCTTCCCCCGTCTTAAAAATTATCAGAACGGTTTTTTGCCTGATTAAGTGATACCGGCTACCAAACTATGGCGTTCTTCAGCACAGTACCGACGTTTCCGACAAAGCGGAAATCGATTTTGTCTTTTACGATACCCGGCAGTTCCTTGTAATCGCGGCGGTTCTCCTCGGGAAGGAAAATCGTCTTTATCCCGTCCCTTAAAGCCGCAAGCGATTTTTCTTTCAGTCCGCCTATCGGCAGAACCTTTCCGCGCAAGGTAAGTTCGCCCGTCATCGCCACGTCGCCTTTTACGGGTTTACCGGTCGCCGCGGAGCATACCGCGGTAGCTATCGTAATTCCGGCGCTGGGTCCGTCTTTCGGCGTTGCCCCTTCCGGAACGTGAATGTGTATGTCGTGTTTTTCGAAAAAGTCGTCCGCTATCCCCCATTCTTTTCCGAACACGCGGCAGTAGCTTATCGCGATCCTGGCGGATTCTTTCATCACGTCGCCAAGGTTCCCCGTCAGCAGAGTTTCGCCTTTTCCCGGAGTTACCGCCACTTCGACTTCCAAAGTGTCGCCGCCGGCTTCTGTCCACGCCAGCCCCGTAACGACGCCCTCGGAATCGGGACGAAGTTTGGAGCTGACCGGGAATTTGGCTTCGCCCAGATACTCTTTTACGTTTTCCGCAGTCAGTTCCACGGGGTCGGACCCGGGGTTTTCTACAAAGACTTTCGCCACCTTTCTGACGACGGAGTTGATGCACTTTTCAAGCGCCCTCACGCCCGATTCGCGCGTGTATTCGTGAATGATCTCGGCGATGGATGCGTCGGTAAAATTCACCCATTCGGGAGAAACTCCGTTTTGTTTATACGCCTTTTTCACTAGATAGCGTTTGGCTATCTCCATTTTCTCCACGTCGGTATAGCCGCTGAGTTCGATGACCTCCATCCTGTCCAAAAGCGGTCTGGAGATGGGGTCCAGAGTGTTGGCGGTGGTGATGAACAGCACTTTGGAAAGGTCGAAAGGCACTTCTATGAAATGGTCGCGGAACCCGACGTTCTGTTCAGGATCCAACACTTCTAACAACGCGCTGGCGGGATCGCCCTTATAATCCGCCGCCATCTTGTCTATTTCGTCCATAAGGAACACGGGGTTCATACTGCCCGCCTGCAATATGGCGTTGATTATACGCCCGGGCATGGCTCCGACGTAAGTCTTCCTGTGACCGCGGATCTCGGCTTCGTCGCGAATGCCGCCCAAAGACAGGCGGACGAATTTTTTGTTCATCGCGCGCGCGATCGAAGAAGCTATGGAAGTCTTTCCCACTCCGGGAGGACCCACAAGACAAATTATGGGGCTCCTGCCGTCTTTTGAAAGTTTCCTGACAGCCAAAGCCTCTATCAGACGTTCCTTTACCTTCTCCAATCCGTAGTGGTCTTCGTTCAAAACGCGTTCGGCTTCTTTCAGATCCTCGTTGTCGTCGGTATATTCTCCCCACGGCAATTCGATGACCGTGTCAAGGTAGTTTTTGATCAGAGCCATATCCGGCGAAGCCGCCGCCGTGCGGTTCAGGCGCCTTACTTCCCTGCGGAATTTTTCCTTGTTTTCTTCGGTGGTCTTTAAAGCGTCTATCTTTTCAAGATAGGTTTCGGCTTCGTCCTCTTCGTCTATTTCCTTTGAAAGAGCTTTTATCTGTTCGCGGATAAAATAATCGCGTTGGTTTTCGTCCATTGCGGCGTGCACTTCCGCCATAACGCGGTCTTCGACTTTTATGATGTCGATTTCCTGCATCAGACACCGAATAGCTATCATAATGCGCGAAACGGTGTCCAATTCTCCGTACAGATCGGACGTGTCGGCGATATGTAATTCACCTGCCAGCCTGTCGATCCCCCTGTTTATTTCCGCGGCGGATTCGGGCGCGGGCTCCAAAACTCTTTCCACGGTAAACGCGGGGAATTTAGTATCCCCGTCCTTGCCGTGTTCGGATATCATCCGGATATATGTATTGTATAAAGTGAACAGCTTTCCGTAAGCGATATACAGCTCCTCCGCCTTTGTCCCCGTAAAACGCGCCTGACGTAGCCCTACGACGCACCTGCCGGAATCGTCGTAATCGACGCCGTCCACGCGGTAACGCGAAGCCCCCGTCGCTCTGTACAGAATGACGGTCTGGCTTTCTTTCAGCTGTAGAAGCTGTTCAATTTCTATTATCGTGCATAAATCGCCCGTCTTTACGCGGTTCCTTTTGTCGGAAGCCGGTACCGCCGCCACGCGTTCGTTGTGTTCCAACGCCCATTTGGCGGCATCGGCGGAAACCGCGTCGATTTCGGCTTTCCCCGAAGTCCAGGGAAATATCGGTTCGGGCACGATTATTGCGGTTATTTTTGCATCGTCCATTTTCTTTCCTCTTTACCGAGAATCAGGCTCCGGTCATTCCGGAACGCCCGGTATAAGTTATTTCGGGCTCGGCGCCCGCGTTTATCGTCCTGTCGGTGATGACGACTTCTTCTATCTCGTCGGCCTTGTCCGGCAGTTCGAACATAATGTTTTTCATGGCGTTTTCGATCACCGTCCTCAGTCCCCTCGCGCCCGTTTTCAAAGCTATCGCCTTGTCGGCGATCGCCTGAACGGCTCCGTCGGTGAACGTCAGACGCATTCCGTCCATTTCAAACAGTTTGACGTATTGTTTTATCAAAGCGTTTTCGGGTTCCGTAAGGATCTTTATCAGCGCGGTCTTGTCCAAAGGATCCAAAGCCGCTATGATCGGCACCCTGCCCACGAATTCGGGTATCAGTCCGTATTTTATCAGATCGTCGGGCTGCAGATCCTTTAACGATTCCGAATAGCTTTCGTCGCCCTTTTTCAAAGCCCCCGTAAAGCCTATCGAGGAACCGTCCTTCCGCTTTTCGACTATCTTTTCCAATCCGACGAAGGCTCCGCCGCAAATGAACAGGATGTTGGTGGTGTCTATTTGGATACACTCCTGATAAGGATGTTTCCTGCCGCCCGTGGGAGGCACGGAAGCCACGGTGGATTCGATGATCTTTAACAGAGCCTGCTGTACGCCCTCGCCCGAAACGTCGCGCGTTATCGACATATTTTCGGACTTGCGGCAGATTTTGTCTATTTCGTCGATATAGATTATGCCGCGTTCCGCCCTGGAAATATCGTTATCCGCCGCGCGTATCAGCTTCAGCAACACGTTTTCCACGTCCTCGCCGACGTAGCCGGCTTCGGTAAGAGTGGTGGCGTCGGCGATCGCAAACGGAACGTTGATTATATCCGCCAGAGTCTTTGCCAGCAACGTCTTTCCCGATCCGGTGGGTCCCAGCATCAGGATATTCGATTTTTCGGGCTTTACGCTGTCGTTTCCGGCAAATTTCAAACGTTTGTAATGGTTGTAAACGGCTACCGAAAGTATGCGTTTCGCGTCGTCCTGACCTACGATGAATTTATCCAATCCGGCTTTTATCTGAGTAGGTTTCGGAACTGCTTCGTTGAAATCTTCGGCGGCTTTTTCGCCTTTTTCAAGGCGTTTTTGTTCAAACGCCAACCTTTTTATGCAGTCCGCACAAATATAAGCTCCGCCCTGACCCGCGAAAATAGCGGCTACTTCGTATTCCGATCTGCCGCAAAAATTGCAACGTATAGGTTTAAATTCTGCCATGATGCTCCTTTAACTATTCGCGCGTTGTGTAAACGACGTCGACAAGCCCGTATTCTTTGGCTTCCTCGGCGGACATATAATTGTCCCTGTCGGTGTCGCGAGCGATCTCTTCGACGCTCTTTCCGGTCGCTTCCGCCAAAAACTTGTTTAGTTTTTCGCGCGTTTTAAGTATGTGATCGGCGATGATTTTTATATCGGAAGCCTGTCCCCGGGCTCCGCCCAAAGGCTGGTGGATCATTACTTCGGAATTGGGAAGGCATATCCTTTTGCCCTTTGCGCCCGCCGCCAGGAGGAACGCTCCCATCGAAGCCGCCATTCCGACGCAGATCGTCGAAACGTCGCATTTGATATAATTCATCGTATCGAATATCGCCATTCCGGCAGATACCGATCCGCCGGGCGAATTGATATACAGCGAAATGTCCTTTCCGGGATCTTTGGTTTCCAGATACAACAGCTGACCAACCACAAGGTTAGCCGTGGCGTCGTCAATCTCGCCCGTCAGAAAAATGATCCTGTCTTCCAGAAGCCTGGAGTACAGGTCGTAAGCGGTCTGACCGCGATTGGTGCTTTCTATTACTGTAGGAATAGGCATCATTACCGATTTTATCGGATCCATAATCTCTCCTTTCCGCCGTCAGGCGGTATTTGATATCCCGGCTCCGCTTGCCGCGCAAGGCAGGCATTCCCCGGGACCGAAATCGATCGCCGACGAAAATCGGAAGCGTTACCGAAGGAAACCGCCGCGAACGGAATCCGCGCCCGTCTGCGCCGGATTCCCGTTCGGACGGTATTCCCCGTGAAAATTCCTTATCGGTACCGCTATCCTAAAATATCGGCGGTTATTAAGCTATTTTGTTGTTTTCCCTTAAGAAAGCGATCAGCTTGTCGAAGGTCATTCTTTGCATCAAGGAGTTCAGTTCGTACTCGTTGACGTTCTTCATATAATCTTCTTCGTTTTCGCTTTCTTCGGCGCCGGCGCGTTTTTTAAGTTCGGCTTTCAGTTCTTCGGGAGTCGGCACCAGCTTTTCTTTCGTAATGATCGCGTTCATGATCATTCCGGTCTTTACTTCCTTTTCCGCTCTTTCTTTCAGATCGGCGCGGACTTTTTCTTCGGTGGAGCCGGTGTACTTCAGATAGTCTTCGAACTTCAGCCCGTATGAAGCCATACTGTGTTTCATGTCTTCCACGTTCCTGGTGACTTCGTCTTCTATCATCGCTTCGGGCACTTTCAGATCGGTGCCGTTGACGACGGCTTCGATCAAAGCGTCGTTTTCGGCGGCTTCGGCTTTTTTCTGCTCGTCGGCTTTAAGTCTTTCCCTTATGCCGTTTTTGTATTCCTCGAAGGTGTCGAATTCGCCAAGATCCTTTGCGAACTCGTCGTCGGCGGCAGGCAGCTGTTTTACTTTTATCTCGTGGATCAGGCAGGAGAACACCGCTTCCTTGCCTTTCAGGTTTTCGGCGTGATAATCGGCGGGGAAGGTGACTTTTACGTCAAAAGCTTCGCCGATCTTGTGCCCTGCCACCTGATCTTCGAATCCGGGGATAAAGGTGCCGGAACCCAAAGTCAGCGAATATTTTTCGGCAGTGCCGCCTTCGAATTTTTCTCCGTCCACGGAACCCGAATAATCCAAAACCACCATATCTCCGTTTTCAGCCGCGCGGTCGGTGATGTCTACGAAACGCGCCGCGGCGTTAAGATCGGAATCGATAACGCGCTGTACGTCTTCTTCGGCGATCTCTTTCACGGGAGTCTTCGCGATTTCCAATCCTTTATAAGCGCCGACTTCGAATTCGGGATAGACCGTCACGGTCGCGGTGAACTTCAGATGATCGTTGTCAACAGAAGTCAAAGATACTTCGGGAGAAGAAACCACGTCGAGTTTTTCCTTCGTGACGATCTCCTCGTAGCGTTCGCCGATAGCGATCTCCATCGCGTCTTCGTAGAATATTTCTTCGCCGTAGCGTTTTAAAATAACGCTGTAAGGAACTTTTCCTTTGCGGAATCCTTCTATCGCAAATTGATGCTTCGTCTTTTCGTAAGCCTTCTTTACATAGCCCTGCCATTCGGTTTTGTCCAGGCTGACTGCGATCTCGACTTTGGAGTTGTCAAGTTTCTGTATCGAATATTCCATATTTTTAGCCTCCGTTCTGTTGTTTTTTTCGGTGGAATTTTTTCGTGCTACAGTATCTTATCACAGTGCGCCGATTAAATCAACAAATTATATAAAAATAAATTTTATTTTATTATAATATACGTCGGTCGGATCTTCAAATACTCCCCCCGATCAGCCGCCGCCGCGGCGAAAAGATTGTCGCAAGCCCCAAAAATATGTACTTGCGGCGCGATTTTAATTGTAATTTGCGAACTTTTAAGGTATAATCCGGGTATGCCTAACGATATGGTCACTTTGAAAGCGCTTTGCCGGGAGCTTACTTCGGAGCTCGGCTCCGGCAGAATAAACCGCATAGCTTCGACGGGAAACGATTCCTATGTGTTCCTGGTGCGCGCCAAAGGCAAGAACCGTTCGCTGTTCCTTTCGGCGAAAAGCGACACCGCCGGAGTTTATCTGACTAACGCGGATCATTCCGCGGACGAGGTGCCGAACAATTTCTGTATGTCGCTCAGAAAACGGCTTTCCGGAGGAGTAATTGATAAATTTTCGATTGAAAACGAAGACAGAATAATAAAAATAGACGTTATCAGCCGCAACGAATTGAACGATTCCAAAAATTACGCGCTGTACGCGGAAATTATGGGCGGCGCGTCGAACCTGATACTGACCGCCGACGGAAAGATCATCGACGCCGCAAAGCGCGTAGTCAGCGAAAATTCCCGTCCCGTATACCCCGGCGCCGGATATACCCTGCCGCAAAGGGGAAAAACCGCGCTTTTCGAGGAAAAAGCCGTAGGCATATTGAAAAACGCCTCGACCGCGGAAGACGTATTGCGGGACCTGAACGGACTCTCCCCGGAATCGGCGCGGGAGCTGATTGCGTTAAGGGATCGCCTGGGCGCCGAAAAAGCTCTGGCGACGATGAACGACCTTTACGATTCGCCGAATTTTTCGCCGACGGCTGCGGCGGGTTCTCCGAACGCTTTTTACGCCTATCCGTACCGGGGCGTAAAGGACGCGAAAACATTTTCCACCCTTTCCGAAGCCATTGATTTCTGCCGCAGAAAAGCCGTGTCCGAACGCGAAAGAGCGGCGCGCGCAAAGCGTTCCGAAAGGCTGATCTCGTCCTTTGAAAAAAAGATAGAACGCCATATCGCGGAAAGCAAACGCGTGTTGTCCGAAAGCGGAAAGGCGGAAAGGTATTTGGAGATAGGAGAGATACTGAAATGCAATTTTCACCGCCTGCAGAAGGGTTTGAGTATTATAGAATGTGACGATTTTTATAATAGTCGAAGTGTGAAAATAGAGCTAAATCCCACTTTTTCGCCAAAAAAGAACATAGAACGCTATTTCAAGCTTTATTCGAAAGCAAAGGGCGCAAAACGCTTTGCGGAGGAGGATCTGGCGCGTTCCGAGGAGATGTCGGACAGGATAAAGGAGATAAAAACTTACATCCGTAATTGCAGGACGGAAGCCGAATTCGCGGAGATCGAACGCGACGTCGCCGCCCTGACGGGAAGGGACAAAATCCCCGTTTCGGAAAAACGGCGTACTCCGCAAAAGACTCCGCCCTACCGCACGGATTACGAAGGGTTCACGATATACGTCGGAAGGAACTCCGCGCAGAACGAAAAAGTCACTTTCGAACTTGCCGCGCCCGACGACGTATGGTTGCACGCAAAGAATTTCCACGGCGGTCACGGACTGATCGTCGCCGACGGAAGGCAGGTTCCCGAAAAGGTGATTTTAAAAGCCGCGTCCGTCGTTGCGAGATTTTCCGAAAACCGCGATTCCCCGAAATCCGAAGTCGATTACACCTTAAGACGGCGCGTAAAGCGTCTGAAGGGCGTGCGCGTGACCTATACGGATTACAAAACCGTCGTCGTCGCCCCTGCCGCCGAGGAAGAATTGTGATCGCCTAGCGCCGTTTCGGCTTTATATTCAGCAAAACCGAACCGGCGTTGCCGGCGTCGGATCTTCTCCGCGGCATATCCGCCGCCTTCGTGATCAGCATTTTTATGTATTCGGTCGGCGAATATTCCGGGAAAAGGTAATTCGACAGCGAACCCGGGACCGTGTTTACCTCGTTAAAATACACTTCGTCGCCCCTGACAAGGAAATCGAAACGCGCCACTCCGCGTATTTCAAGCAATTTGACCCCTATTGCGGCGTATTCGTTCAGTTTTGCTTTTGCCGTTTCGGATATCTTTGCAGGGAATTCGGAAATTTTGCCGTTTTCGGGCGCGTACTTATCCTCGAAACTCAATATCGTACCGCTCTTCAGCGGACGTTCCGACTCCGAGAACACGGTTTTTACGCCGTCCGACAGCACCGCCACGTTGACGTCGTCGGCTCCGACAAGAAATTTTTCTATTATCAGTTCGCCGTCGGACCCGAACGCCGTTTCGGTCATTCCGACCGCTTCCGCCGCGCTGTCCGCCACTTCTATCCCCAAACTGCTTCCTCCGCGGTTGGGTTTTATTATCGCCGGATATTCAATGCGTTCCAACAGATCCTTGTATTCTTCCCCTCTTTTCAAAGTCACCCAATCGGCTACGGGAACGCCGCAGGCTTTCATCAGAGTCTTTGCCGCCGCTTTGTTCATTCCGACAGCGGCTCCGAACACGCCCGTGGAAAAATAAGGGATGCCGCAAATATCCAAAAAGCCTTGCAGCGCGCCGTTTTCGCCCACGCCGCCGTGCGCCGCTATCAAAGCCGCGTCCACGAAACATTCGCATTTCGCCTTTCCGCGCTTTACCCTCCACAATCTGCCGCCGGCAAGAAAGACTTCCTCGTGCCTGAAACTTTCAAACGGCGTATACGCTCCGATCTCGCAAAGTTCGCTGCCGCCGTAAAACCTGCCGTCCCTGGCGTATACGGGTTTTATCCGCACCCCTTTTGACGGAGCGTTTTTCATTATTTCCAGAGCCGTCATCACCGAAACGTCGTGTTCGGGACTGTCAAAACCGAATATCAACGCGCAAGTTATCATTTTTTACCTCCTGTTCCGTTTTCGGAAGCGCGGCGGAAAATCCGCGTCCGTAAAACCCGTTACGGTATGTCGTTTTGAAACCACACGGTATCGCCGGGGATGAGCAGCGACGGCAAAGCCTCCTCCAATGCGGCAAAGTCTTTGAACCGCCTGTATTCGCCCTTATACCCGGCTTTTTTCAGCCCTTTCAGTATATATCCGGCGTTTTTCCCGGTCGTCAGCACCAGATCCGCCACTCCCGACAGCGATTCTCCTATCATCGAATTCAGCCGCGCCTTGCTCTCTCCCGATTCGGAAACGCCCTGTGCCGCGACGACTTTCCTGCCCGGGAAGTACTTCAGTGCGTCTATTCCCGATCGCACTCCGTCGATATTGGAATTGTAACCGTCGTCGATAACGGTGACTTCGCCGGCTTTTTTGACCTCGAATCGGTGCGGAACGCCTTTGAACCTCGACAGTTTTTCGGCTACGGATTCGGGAGGAACTCCCAATTTTATAGCCGCCGCTGCCGCAAGCGCGGCATCGGAAGCGTTATGTCTGCCGTGAAGGGATGTTTTGATTATAAGCCGCTTCCGAATAACGCTTTTCCCATTTCCTTCCGCCTTTTTCGCGGCAGGATAATTCAATAAAAAGCAGATGCCTTCCGCGGATTCGCGGAAATGCGAGATCGTAAATTCGCCCACCGCGCCCACGGTGACCGAACCGGGATAATTCGGAGCCCGTTCGAACACCGCGGCGTTGTCTACGTTCAATATCAGCCTTTCGGGCGGAACGGCGCGCGCCAGGGCAAACTTTTCGTTGCATACGTTTTCCAGGGTTTTGAAAGTTTCCAGGTGCTGCGCCGTCACTCCCGTGATAATGGCGTAATCGGGCGGAAAAAGCTTTATCAATTCGGAAATATCTCCCGTCCTGCGCGCTCCGAATTCGGTGATTATCACCTGTTCGCCCTTGTAACCGGCTACCGAACTCAATACCCCGAACGGAGTGTTCATATTGCCGGCAGTCGCCAAAACGGTATAATCCCCCGACAACACGAATTTCAGCATTTCCTTTACCGTCGTCTTTCCGAAGCTGCCCGTAACCGCGATTTTGATTGCGGGGATCTTTTTATAGAAAGCCGATTTTTCGGTAAGATATTTTAAATTTCTTTTCCGCTCCGCAGGTCCAAGGAGAGCCGCCGCCAGGTGCATCCAAAGCGGCGAAGCTATAAAAAACAGCGACAGGAACAGAGCTTTGAACGCGGCTCCCGGAACGGCGAAAGCCGCGAAAGCCGCGGTCTGAATAGCTCCCCACGCCGCAAAGAGTCTTTTACCTCTGGCGGTAAAGACGAATTTTGCGCGAGAACGCGAGTATTTTACGGCGTATGCGACCGCCAATGCCGTATTCACGGCGACAGCCGGGATCACCCCCAAAATCTCCCTGTACAGTCCTGCCGCAGCCGCACACGCCGCGACGGCCGCCGTCAGGCAAACCGTCCACTCCGAAAACCGCCCCGGGTAATAATTAAGACGTTGGATCCGCCCTGCCGTTATCAACGCTCCGAGGAACGCTCCGCCCCACCCGATCAAGGCGCCTGCAATCAATAAACCCGTGACCATTTCAATTAAATATATGCCGGCGGCGACGGTATCGTGACTTTACATGTACGGTTCCGACGCGCGAAAAAAAGGTACCTCGCGCTGAAAAAGCTCATAAATTGTGTTATGAAATATCTGATTAAAGGCAAAGGCGAAGCCGTCGTGCTGTTGCACGGTTGGGGCGCGAACAAGGAGGCTATGCAGCCGCTGACGGAAGCGTTATCGGGCGAATATACCGTCATTGCTCCGGATCTGTACGGGTTCGGGGCTTCGCCGACGGACAGAGTAATGACTTTGGACGATTACGTCGTCGGCATACAGACGCTGTTAATGAAGGAAAACGTAAGCGGCGCGACTCTGATCGGGCATTCTTTCGGCGGCAGGATCGCGGTAAGGTTGGCGGCAAGACGTCCGGATATGGTTAAAAAATTGGTTTTGATAGACGCCGCCGGGCTGAAACCGCGCTTCGATCCGCGCAGAACGATAAAACGGGCGGTAAACGCGTTCGGCAAAGCCACGGGCTGGTTCCGACCGCGCGGCTCCGCGGATTACGAAAACGCGACGGGGTATATGCGCGGCACTTTTCTGAACGTGATCCACGATCACCAGAACGGAGAATGCCCGTTGATATGTTGCCCGACTTTGATAATCTGGGGCGCGGAAGACCGCGACACTCCTCCGTATATGGCGCGTAAATTCAACAGGCTGATACCGCGTTCTTCGTTGCGGATCCTGCCCGGAGCCGGTCATTTTTCATACCTGGACGCGCCGTCGCAGACGGCTTTTCTGATAAAAGAATTCCTGGGAAACGATTGTAAACGGGATTAAACGCCGTCAATCGGCTTTTTCGTCGTCCCGAAAATAATACCAATAGATCCTTGCGGGTTTGCCCCACCCGTAATAATGCGGACGCAGCCCGGCAAGACGGAAGCCCACCTTTTCGTACAGCGCGATTGCGGCGGAATTGGCGTCGTTTACTTCCAACGTAACGGCGCGTATAGACAGTTCCTCGGCTTTTTTCAGGATAGCCGACAGGATCGCGAAGCCCGCTCCGCGGCGGCGGAAATCGGCTCTGACCGCGATGTTCATAATATGCGCTTCGTCCTCGACGTGCGCGAAACCGCCGTAGCCCACTACTTTGCCCTCGTCGGATTCGGCAACGAAATAAAACTTATTCTTGTCCGCGTACTCCATACAGAACGCCGAATAGCTCCACGGGTTTTCGAAGCACTGTTTTTCGAGTTCGGCGATCGGATTCAGATCTTTTAGTTCGTAAGGGCGTATAAGAAAGCTCATTCTAAGCCTCCGCCGACGATTTTTTTATGTAAAACGGGCAAGCTATGCGCACGAAATCACCTTTTTCGCACTTGGCGAGGAAACATTTTATATACTTTTCCGCGTCGGGCGCGGAATAATATATCCTTTTCAGATCGGGAAAGTCCCTGTCCAATTCATCCGACGAAGCCGCAAAGTAGCTTTCCTCGCCGCCGTCTTTCAACAGAGCGTAATAATTGGAATGTTTGCAATCCATCAACGCCAGAACGCGCGTTTCGTCGAACGTCAACGCCTCCAACGAAGTGAACGCCGCAAGACGCGCGTTCACCGCGCGCTTCAGGGCGTTTGCGGTGGTTACTCCTATTCTGATCCCCGTAAACGAACCGGGACCCGTAACCGCGCCGACGACGTCCAGGTCGGACGGCGTCAGCCCCAAACCGTTCAAAAGTTTTTCAGCCTGCACCAAAATTTCGGCAGAGTGTCTGCGCGCCGTCGCGTCGCCGCAGAAATAAACGGATTTTTCGGCGTTACCCGCCGCCAGAAACAGCTCCGCACCCGTAGAATCGATGATAAGGTAGTTACCCGAAAAAGGCATTTGTTTTCTCCGTTTATTTACCGTTCAAACGCTCCGAAATACGAAACAAACGTCGTTCGGGCGAAACGTAGTCTATGGAAATTTCTATTATTTTTCCGTCAAAATCATCAAAATCCAGCTTGTTCCATTCTATCACGGTAACCGCGTCGTCGGCAAAGTATTCGTCCAGACCGAGTTCGTACAATTCCTCGGCGTCCTCGATGCGGTACAGATCGAAATGGAACAGTTTCAACGATCTGCCGCGGTATTCTTTCACCATCGTGAAAGTCGGCGAAACCACCGGTTCCGACACTCCCAACGCTTTCGCAAGCCCTTTCGTAAACGCCGTCTTGCCCGCGCCGAGTTCCCCTGCCAGCACGATGACTTCGCCGCCGCGCAGCCCTTCGGCTATCCGCGCCGCCAAAGCCTCGGTATCGGCGACTCCGCAGGAAAGAAATTCCGATTCTTTCGTCATAGATGCAATAACGGCGACAGTCTTTTGTACAACAGCAGCGTCACCACGGAAGCGGTAACCGATTTCAGAAGGTTGAACGCCAGCCCGTAATAGCACGCGAATTCGACTCTAACGTCCATAATGACGGGAGCAAACTCCGCGTAAAGCGGCACCGTGATGAAATAGTTGTTGATAACGGAAACGACCGCGTTTACGAGAACGCCTATTATAAGGCTGATTATCGCGCCTTTCAGAGTCTTGTGGTATTTATAGAAAAGCGTTGCGGGCAGAACCAACGAAACGCCTACTATAAAATTGGACAGTTCGCCTATGAACATGGTTTCCGAAGTCGCCAGCTTTATCACGCACTTTATCAAAACTATCGCGACCCCCGAAACGGGTCCCATAGCGAAACCGCCGATCAAAGCCGGGATATCGGAAAAATCCATATCCAGCACGCTGAACGGGAATACGGAAAAAATCGGGAACCTGGCGAACAGATACAACACCGTGGACAGCGCCGCAAGTATACCCGTTTTTGTAAGATACGCCGTTACGCGCCTTTTCCTGGAGCGCGTTTTTTTAGGCGGTTCCGGTTTGCCTAACGTCTGATCCGCCGCCGGGTTTTCCGTTTTTGTTTTCTGATTCAATACCGATGTTTTTTTGACTTTACTATCTTCGCCCATGATTGTATACGATCGGCGTCCTTTCGGAATCGGTACTCTGTAACGGGTATCGGCTCCGCCGCGCCGTTATGAAATTACTTTTTTTCTCCCCAGAGTTTTTCCAGGCAGTAAAAATCGCGTTCGTCGCCCGAGAAAATATGTACGATCACGGAATCGTAATCCAAAACCGCCCATCTGCCTTCGGTAACGCCCTCGGAACGGGTGGGCTGAACGCCCTCGGCGTACAGTTTGTCCTCCAATTCCTCCGCCAGAGCCCTGAGGTGGTTACGGTTTTTCGCCGTAGTCACGATGAAATAATCGGCGATCGCAGGTTGCGACAATTCGATTATCGTCGTATCCGCGCCGTTTTTGTTTTCCAATACCTCTTTTGCGATCTCAGCTAATTGTCTGGGTTCCATTTTGCCTCCCGTTTTTTCGATTATACCATTCTATCGCCTGCAAAGTCAAGTTGTCGGGGGTTTCTCCTTTGCTTTTCAGATACTCCGCGGTACGGTTCAAAGAAGCCGCCGTCGCGGCGGAAAGATCGCGTTCGGCGATCGCTCTCAGCGACTCCGCGCCGGGATAGCTTCTGCCCTTTTCCAGCTTGTCCGCAAGGTACGTCAGCTCGTCCAAAGCCGTCATACCCGCCCTTGCGGTGGTATGGTAGGTCACCGCGTCGATGACGGCGGAGTCGTCTATTCCGAAATCGTGCTTTACGCGGTAGCCGCCGTCGTATTGGTGGCACACCTGCGGCGCCGTCCCTTCGGGGTATTCCGACATCGGAAACATCGGCGAAAACGGCTTTGCCGAATCATGCAGCAGCGCCGCCAGGAAACTTTCCGAAAATCCCGTTCCGCACAGCCAGGAATGAGTTACCGCCCATTCCGCGCTTCTGACCGAATGCAGAAACAGCCCGAGCGGCAATTCCGCCCTGAGTTTTTCCACGATCGCGGAAAAGCCGGTATACAGCCGCTTTTCTGCGACGAACTTTTTTACGCCCGGCGTCAGGGTTTCATCCAAACCGCTTTCGTCCCCCGTTTCCGCCATGAACCTGATAAGCGACGAACTGATCCCGCGGCTTTTGTACGCCAAAGGAATGAATTCCGAACCCGGATACACGCTTTCAAGGCGCGAACACTCCTCCGCCACTCCGCGATCGTCGCCTCTGGGATACACCGCGATCGGCATCGCCGCGGCGGCGGTTTCGGGGCGTTTCCATTCCGTGAATTTGAAAAGGGAATCCGAACCGATCAGGTAAACGGGATCTTCTCCGGCGTATTTTTCCGCCAAATACGGCAGAGTCTGATACGAATAAGCCTTCGGATAAAACAGCTTTTCGGTTTCGTCCACGACCGGGTTTTCGCCGCTTTCCTCGGCAAAGATTTTCAACATCTCCAACCTGGTATCGTAATCCGTCACCGTTTCGGGTTTGTGCGGAGGGTTCAGAGTCGGCAACAATACGATCCGATCCAGCCCCAACGCTTCTTTCGCGGCTTTTATCAACGCCAGATGATCTTTGTGCACGGGATCGAACGTCCCGCCGAGAATTCCCGTTTTCATAGCTATATTATATCCGCACGCGCCCGTAAAGTAAAGCTATTCGGGCGATGAAAACAGCTTTTTTCGGCGCCGTTCGGCATTAATGACTGAATATGCAGCCGACGTCGGGCAATAATCCTCCGTATGAGATCCGGAAGTATCATAACTGCGTTTCTGATAGCCCTCGCGGTATTTCTGGCGGTATGGAATTTTCTTTCCCCCGCCATAGCGGCGGCGTCCGGCGGGCTTGCGGCAATACTGTGGCTGATCATCGTAAAACTCCGCACGGGAAAAGAAAAGAGTTCCCCCGAAGAAATGGCTCTGCTGTTTGCCTTGGCAGGCGGCGAAGCCGAAACCAAAGCCGTGTATTCGACGCTTCCCGAAAACCTGAGGATAAAGCTGAAGCCCCCCTATTTCGTCACCGAAATAAAAGGCAGGCGCGTAGTCGTGGCGGTGCTTTACAAGTTCCTGGATCTGAGCCGCGAAGATATCGCCGCCGCGCACAGGTTCGCCGAAAAAGAAGGCATAAACCGCATAATAATTTTGACTTCAGGCAGAAAACGAAGCGTTTTACAGCTGACGGCTCTGTTGCCCGAAAGATTCGATTTCCCCACGAAACGGCGCGTTTACAAATATCTTGCGGACAGAAACGCTCTGCCGGCACGCCCCGTAAACGTAAAGAAAAACAAATTCAAGGCGCTGTCTTTCGAAGAACTTACCGAACTGCTGTTGGATCCGGCGAAATTGAAGTATTACTTCATTACCGCGGCGGCTTTTTTGCTGATGTCGGTTTTCTTCGAATGGTATTTTTATATGGCGGCGCTGCCGCTGCTGTTCGCCGCAGCGACCTCGCTGAGAACGGCAAGGCATTCCTGACCCGGCAAACGAAAAAACTCCCCGTTTCGCTTCAAACACGGCAAAACGGGGAGTCCTTTTTCGGATTTTTATTTAGTTTTAATGATTTGTTTGATCTCGTCGATGTCTTCCTTTATCAATTCGACGATCTCCAATTTGTCCGCAAGCGAATTGATAAGGTTTTGGTATTTGGTTTCCCTGGCTTTGCTGTCCTTTATCTGAATGCAGAACAGAGCCACGAAAAGCATCGCCCAAAGTCCGGAATTAATCGCCGTTTCCCATATTTGTTCCCACATCGGTAACCTCCGTCGATAGCAACTCCCCGTAGAGCGAACTCAGCTCTTTCAGACAGCTCCTGCACAGTCGGAGCCTTGCCGCGGCGGGCGTACCCTGTCGGACTACCTGAAACTCGGCGTAGTTTCCGCAGCAGCCGTTGTCGCATTTTACCCTTATCGGCATTTTTTCCAATTTCAAAAAAGATCCCTCCTTCGCTCCGGAGAGCGTTATCTTGTTTGTTCAGTCGGATTTTTCGGGCTATTGCTTTCTTTCAATGAAATTCCAATAGCCCAATTCGTTGAATTTGTCGGTGCCCAGCAACAACGCCAGATAATCGCGCGATTCTTCTATCATTCTGCCGACTTCGTCGGGAGAATACCGCGAATAGAATTCCTTCGCCAAAGCCAGCCGCCTTTGATATTCGGCGGCTTTTTCGGTGCTGACTCCGTTTTCGCGCTCGAATTCGTTTTCCGCCTTCGCCGCTTCCAATATCGCCTCGTTCCTCTGCAGATACAGATCGGTCAGAAGCTCCTGCCTGTCCTTTTGGTATTCGGCTTCGCGTTCCTTTATCTCGGCGTTGTAATCGTTGATCTCCTGCAGCCTTTTTTCTTCCTCGCCGCGCAGTTTCATCACCCCTTCCATAAGTTCCGCGGCGTACCTCAGATCGAACGCGCTCAGCGCGTTGCGGTATTCGGTTTCAGCCTGTTTCAGTTCCGAATCGATTTTGCGGTATTTAAGGTCGTATTCGGCGGTGATCGTTTCCAGCTCCTCGGCGGTCTTTTTTCGGATACTCTCGGCGCCCATATCGAAAATAGTGCTGTTCACCAACCCCTGCAGCACCATATTTTCGGTCAAAGCCGCCGCTTCGGCGCTTGCGGCAAGCCCCAATTCCCGTATAGCTTCGGCTTCGTCCGCCTCTGTTTCGGCGCGCGAAATTTCGGCTGATCCGGTTTTTTCGTCATAGCGGCTTTCCGCCTCCTCACGCTCCCCGGCATACTTCGCGTCCAATTCCGTCCTGACGGTTTCGGTGATCTCCTCCGAAGTCTTTGGCTTGTATTCGACGGGCTGAAGATCGAGGCTTTCGGGAATATCGCCGACGTCGTGATAATCGACGTTCAGTTTTTCGGCGCGGTATTTGGCGTCCAATTCCGTCAACGCCTCTATCAATTCGCGGCTGGAGCCCAATTCGTTGCCTTCGGGCACGTCCGTGTTCGGATCCTTTATTTCGTATTTATCGAAAAAACCGGCGACCTTTTCGACGATTTCGTCCAAACCGAACTTGTTTTCCGAATCGGTTTTTTTACTGTTGTTCGCCATTTCCGCCTCCCGTGCCGACGGCGTCCAATTTCCTTTCCAGCCGCTTCAGCCTCAATAAAATTTCTTCCAACATTTCCACTACTTCATTCATACGCCCTCCTTATGGCACATACTTTCCGTATTCGTCGAAACTGACGACGGCTTCGGATATCCTGATCGGATCCTCGGAACGGAAATACAGGCGTATTTCGCCGCCCGGAGGCGTTTTCAAAGGCGCGAAACTGACTCCGGAACCGCCGTAAATTTTAAATTCGTCCGCGCCGTTTTCCGATTCCGCGCCGACGGTGACGGGATAGCCGCTGCCGACGTATACGGAGCGCAGTTTCTTCAAAGCCTCGGCGTCGCCGGGCTTTACGATCCCCGAACTCCAATATTTTTCGGAAGGAACGCCGTAAAATTTGCCGTCTTCCGTCAAAGATCCCGCGAAAAATCCGTAATTTCCCGAAAGCGCCAACAAAACGCCTTCCGACAATTCACCCGGAACGGTAGAAAAATCTTCTATGCCGATGCCTCTGACGATGTCCGTCGAATCGGCTCCGAACGCAAACAAAGCGTTGTTCAGAGTTATCAGCCCTTCGCTGTCTTCAAGTCCCACCTTTTCCGTTCCGAAGGAACGCATTTTACAGCTGAGGAAGTATTTGTCCATCATATATCCGCCGACGGCGTTTTCTGCGGATTCTATCAGCGGAGTAAATTCGGCGAAAGGTTTTTCGACGGAAGCCGTATCCAGCCTGTAAATTTCCTCCCCGGCTACGAAATAAATGCTTCTGCCGTCGGAAGCTATCGAACGCGGTCTGACGGGATACGACAAGGTCAGCACTTCTTTTATCGAAAAATCCTGCGGATCCGCCAGAGCGGTCAGCTTATACACCGAATATTCGCGGAAAACGTAGACTGCGGAACCCATCGAAACGGCTTTCAGCATCCTGCCGCCAGAACCCATCAGATAGATCTTACCGCCGCCTTCTTCTGGAGCAAACACAAACGGATCCAACAGCTTTGAAAACACCACGGCGTTTTCGTCCGGCAGCACCCCGAACACCCTGTCGTAATGTATACAGGCGCCGACTATGCCCGCAGAATCTCCGATCTCTTCCAAACCCGACGTTCCGAATTTGTACATAGCGTTCGGAGTAAATATCAACGTGTAGTCCTCGCCTTCGGAAAGATAGTTCAAAAAGCTGATCTCGTTCGACAGATCTTTTATCCCCATATAATAAACGAACGATTCTTCCGGTTCGTCCAAAGAACACGAATAAAACCTTCCGACGTCCGAATACACCAACAATCTGCCGCCGGAAGCTTTGTCGTAATGACGGTGAACGCGCAGAATGTTTTCCCCCTCGTTTTGTAAAGACGGCAATCCCTCGCCCGATTTACCCTTTGCGAACTCTATGCCGAACGAATGTTTCAACAGTCCTTCCGATAGCCTTATATTGTATCCATAGCTACCGATTGAAAGTCTTTTCGGCACAATATCGTTTCTGGAATCGAATCCGGAAAAGGATCCTATGCGATAGGTAAGACGTCGTACGGAAGGATATTTTTCGTTTCTGAAGCTACTGTTGAATTTCATAGCAATCTCCTTGGCGGAATGTTGAATACCCTGCCGCGTTTGGTGAGGTTATTTACTGCGGATTCGAATCTGTTGCGGAAAAATACCGCCTCGTCCAATAACGAGCTCCTGTAGAAATATTCCGCCGCGGCGCCTACCGCAACGACGTATTCGGAAAACTGCGGCGGCAGAATCAGTTCGTCGCTGTTCTGCGTAGGGATAATGTAATACAAATAATCTATTTCGACTTCCCCCGTGTAATCTTCCGCCTGTATGAATTGAGGATATTCGGTAAATTTCAACCGGCCGGCAGGACTTTTTATCGCAAGTATTTCCCTGACGCGGTATTTCAGGTCTTCGTAAAAGATCTTGCCCCTTTCCGCTTCGGTTTTTTCCTTTGTCCTCAGCGGAATGTATTCGGTAACCATTTCCGTATATACGGTGATCACGGAATCTCGGATCTTGTTATAAATCTGCACGGGCATATCCAACAGGGTTTCGTTGACCCCTATTATGGAAGCCACTCGTTCAATGATATCCTGAAGTGTCATTCATCCTCCTTTTTTGCCGGGTGCACGGCGCACCCGGCAAAACCGCTGAAAACCTTTAATTTTTACGCGCCTGCGGTTTCATCGTCGGTCGTTGCGGAGGTATCGGCGACGGGGTCGGTGATCCCGTACAATCTGCCTTGCGCCCTCGGGAACGCCGCGACGAAGTTCGCGTATTTTACCAAAGTGGCGGTATATACGGCTTTTCTGTCCAATTGGTTCAGGATAGAACCTTTTTCGCCTTCCAGCCATTCCCAATCGTTCAACTCCACCAATTTCAAAGACGGAGTATTCAGGAAATACATTTCGCCGTCGGGAGCGAATCTTTCGCTGACCACGGGCACGCCGTTGAATGACAGAGTTTTGAAACCGCCGTCAAGGTTCAGGTAATCGATGTTCCTGCGGTTTAATTCAAGCTGTTTCAGGTACTGACGTCTGGTCTTTGCCGAACAGACTATCATATCGGGTTCAGCGCCCGCCCTCAGGGAAGCCGAATCGAAAAATTCTTGCATTGCGTCTACGGTAAGTTCGGCGCCGAGATTCTGGGTCATCGGTTTAATGCCGGGATTTGCCGTCTTGTTCACGCCGTAATATGAAACCGCGTCGCCGAAAAGATACGGCAGACCGTTCACTTCGTTGTCTTTGGACTTCTGAACGTACACCTCGTCGCCGGCTTGCGCGGTAACGGAGCCCATTTCTTCGTGACGGACTATGAACTTTTTGTTCTCGTGATCGACGTCGTAAACTCTTACGCCGCCTTTCAGCAACGATCCGCTGCGATAGATATCGACTTTCATTCCGCCTGCCAACATTCTGGTGTTGTCGACGGTGACTTCGGGCATACTTCCCGATTTATAGGACTCCACGGTAGCCAGCAAGCCGTCGCCGTCCATCCAAAGCATTCTGTTCAGGTTAAAGCGCGCGGAGCGCACCATAGCGCGGATTTCGTTATTCAGAATGCCGACGATGCCCGAAGCGTTGTCGCGCGAAGCGCGCAAAGCCTTATCGGTGATGTCTATGACGCCGTAGATATTTTTCAACGGCACGCTGAACGCCGCCCTCATACATTCGCCGGCGTCGGGGAGTTCTCCGGCTTCCTCGGTAGTCCCCAATCCGCCGCAGATACCGTACATGGTCGGCACAACGGCTTCCTTACCGCGTATTTCCGCGGCGGTTTTTTCTATTGCCTGATATAACGGGCTGACGCCGGTGTTCAACGAAGCGCAAATGGCGTCCAGATAATACGATTTCAATACTGAATCGATGGATTCGACTGATAACATATCCTATTCTCCTTTCATTTTTTTCAAATGTTCCGCGGCAAGTTTCCCTGCTTCCGCAATGTTATGCGGTCTCGCGGATATCCCTGCGGGAGAAAGCGCCCTCATAACGGGTATCCTGGGCGGCTGCGCTGTAATTTCCTGCGATTGCGTTTCGCTTATGCCGATTTCGGCTGTAGCGGCCTCCGAAGATACTGCGTTTGTGCGGCGCACGGATTCGGTCTGTTCGACGGCTGCCGTCGCTTGGTTTTTTTTCGTTTCGCCGTAGCTGCGACTTGCCAGCACGTTCAGCAACGCTTTTTCCAGGCAGTCCTCGCTGGATATCAGCTGTTGATTTGCCTTCAGATATTCGCCGATTTCGCGTCCCAACGTACCGGACACAGGGTACTTGTCGTGCAGCTCCTGCAGCTTTTTTTCCCAAACCTCTTCCTGTTTCCTGGTTTCGAACTTTCCTTCAAGTTCCTTCAGCCGTTGGGAACGCCTGGTAAATTCGGCTTCCAACGCGTTATAGGCTTTTAAGAGTTCGTCGCCGTTCGAAAACTTTCCGAAAGAGTCCGTTTTCACCTTGTCGTCCCGATCGGTTGCCGCCGGGGCGGGATTTGATACGGATTGTTCTGTTGCAGTGTTTTCCATTTTGTTTCCTCCCGTTTTTATTGCATTTCCGCCTGCGCCGCCGCTTTTGCGGACAGCGAAGCCAATATTTTATGTTTTCTGACGTGTTTTTCTATCCTTTCCAAGGCTTCCTTGCCGATATCGGCTCCTGCGGCAAAGGAGCTGTGTTCGGAAATGTGCAAGGCGTGTTCGTCCAATTCGGAAGCGTCCGCGTCCTTTCCCGAATTCATCAGCGCGTTTTCGCGTTCGGCTTTTTTCAGATGCACTTCTTCGGAGCTTTTTGCCGCTTCCCAATTCCCGAACCCTAACATTTCGACTATCTTTGCGCGGTTACGGTTGGATATCATTCCGTTTTCGTCACTCAGCAAGCCGTATCTCATCAGCTCCAGCACCATATTTTTTCTGGTGGCAGGCGATTCGACCATTTCGGAATCGGTTTCCTGCACCACGTCGTCGCCGCCGAGTTCGGAACCGATAAAAGCCACGGCTTCAAGCTCTCCGGAATCGCCGGAGATCAGCACCAGCCTTTTTTTGTCCGCGAACTGTTTGTAAAGCCGCAGGCTCTGCCTTGCGACCTCCTTTGCGGCGGAGCGGATCGATTCCGTAGTGACGGTCATTCTGGCGTTTTCCTGTTCCAGCAAAAGACTCAGGGCGTATCCCGACATGGAGGTCAACCCCGAACCGGAAACGCTAAGCACGTTGGAAACGCCCGAAATGCTCCTGAATTCTTCGATGAGTCTGTCCTCTTCGTCCCTGAATTCGGCGGGCACGGTGCCGGGATTCATCGGAACGGGCGGATTGGAGCCCTGGCGGTAAACGACGACGCGTCCGGGATAAAAGCCTTCTTCTTCCAACGATTCAACGTCGACGGCACCGTCTTCGACGGCGTAAACTCCGCCCGAAAGCCGCGCCATAAATTCGTGTTTTCTGTTTTTAACGGCGTTGTAAGCGCGCTGGACGGGTATCAGGCGTTCTATCAGGCTGGCTCCGAAAAAGCTGCCCGGAGCATTCAGCGCGCACTGTCTGACGAACGGAAAACCGCGTTTACCGTTGGCGCCGTTTATGTACGGCAGCGCGCCGTCGTGGATAAGTTTGTCGCCTGCGACTATGGTAAGTCTGCCGTCCGGATCCTCTTTCGAGGGTGCGGAATACCTTTCCAAAACCAATGCGTAGCCCGTGCGGCAATCGTCCTTACCCAATCTGACGGGATCGCCTTCCAGCCCGTAAATATCGACGTCTTCGGGCTGAGCTTCGACTCCCCACAATTCGTATATCGCTTCCACGGGGTAGATTTTCGCGTGGATGACGCTCCTCAGCGACGACAGCGACGGCGCGGACAAATCGTCGGGATATATCTCCTGCGGAGGGCATACGGCGATCTTTACGCCGCCGTTTTCGTCCCATACCACCTTATAAAAAGCCGTGCCGGTCAGTTCCGCCCAATAATTTGCCTCGGCAACAAGCGCGGTAAAGTTGTTGTCCCTTAACGTGGCGTCGATGATCTTTCCGGAAAGCTTTGCGGCGTTGATCTCTTTTTCGTCCGCGCCGGCAGGGCGCACGTTGACCGCGCAGTTCACCCTGGAAAATTTGGCAAGCCGCGTTTCTATGATCGGCGCGATATGATTGTAAATCTCCTTGTCGCGCCTGTCGTCCGTCACGTCGCCGGCGGGATCCAGAAACACGTTCTGTTTTCCCTGCATAAATTTGATGTTCAGTTTCCATTTCGATTCCTGAAAACGGCGGCGGTTTCTCCTCTCCTCGAAGTCCGAACGTATTTCAAGAACCAGATCTTGTGTATCCATGCTGCCTCCTTTAATGTTTTGTAGCGCGTCTTAAACGCAGCAATCTTTCTTTGTATAAAGCCGTTTTGGAAAGTTTTTTCCCGCGCGGCTTGTTTTCGGGGCGGGACATTATGAAATAGCGCAATTCGTCCATAGCGTGGTCGTTGCGCTTTACGGGAGTATCTCCGTTTCCCCACCAATAGCCCTTCAGCTCCTTTATCATCATCGGGCAATCGGAAAAAACGTATATCGCCGGCGGCCTTTCGGCAAACAGCCGCCGCACTCGGCTGATACCCGAAAACAGATCCTTGTTCACCGACGTGTTGACGGCTATGCCGTTTTCGAAAAAGAGTTCCGAAACCGATTTTGCCGCAGCCAAAGTGCGCTGATTCGCCGCAGGATCTATCAACGCTTCCAACTTTCCGTCGGCGCGGCGACGCCACCCCAGCCTGTCGGCAACGCGGAATATTTTTTCGGAATGCGCCTTTACGTCCAGCCCTGCCTCGTAATGTTCGCCCACGACGTAAACCGTTCCGTCGTAGTCGCAGCAATAGAAATGACAGGACAGCGGATTTTTTAATCCGGGGTCTATCGATATAGCCGATTGCCATTCGGGCGGAACGTCAAAAGGCTCGATAACGTGTACCGAAGGGTCGAATTCGGGATACACAAGTCCGCATTCCGCGCGAAACCGCCCGAACCTTCTGGATTCCAATTCCTCTTCCGAAAGCGTGGCGGAAAGCCTGTCTGTTTCCTCTTTCATCAAAAAAGGATTGTCCGCCCACTCCATTTGCTCCGTCCATATTTCGGGGTCGGAGGCAGAATTCAGATAGATCTCGTCATACACCCAGGTCAGCCCTTTTAACGGCGTCATCGTCCCGAAGATATCCCCCGACTTGTCCAGGACGCGCATACGGCATTCGTCGTAAATTTCCTTCGGAGGCTCCTCGTCGAACCATACGAAATCCAACGAAGCCCCCTGAAAGCATTCCCTGCCCTGCGCCGCCGATTTAAAACCGAGTTTGGATATTCCGCCGAACACGTTTTTTATGTAAACCGTGTCGATAACGCCGCCTTCGGGAAAATCCTTTGAACCTTCCGCCATGGTGACGCGCTCTATCCAATCGGGATTCAAGTACCTTAAAACTTTAGCCTGCGCGACGTCGCGTTGTACTTCGCGGCTGACCGAAACCGCCCAACCGCTGACGTTTTTTCGGTTTTTGCGGTACGGATGACAGCCCCGGCACATCCATACGGCTTCTACCGCGCCGCATTCGGTTTTACCGCTTCTGTTGCCTCCGAATACCCACCGGTTCCGTGCTTCGGACTTGTGAAAAGCCAACTGTTTCAGATGCACCTTTTCGCCCGTATTGTAATCGGCTAGTTTGTTCTTTTCCTTTCTCTGCCTCTGTTCCGCCTCTATCTTCAGCAATCTTTTAACGACTTCCTCTGCGGAGTCCCGAGTAATATCTTTCCGCGGCATCGCGTAAACCGTCCTTTATGTTATTGTCCTCCGCCCTGAGGTAACTGTTTTCGGCGCGTTCGTTGGCAGACTCGATCTCTTTCAATATCGATTGCATCCTTTCGATCCGGGTACGCTCGGCGTCGTACACCATTCTGACGTCCACGGTCGGATAAGGATAGATCAGCTGTATGCCGCCGCGGCTGTCACGCAAAGAAAATCTGCCCGTCTCCGCGTCGAAGTGGAGTTCGTATTCGGGGTCGATCTCTTTCAGCCTTGCGGCGACGTCCAGAACGTCGTGGGTGATCTTCATAAAACCTCCCGGCATATTCTGCCCGTTTAATTTAAATTCGGCGTATTTTCGCACGCCGTAAGGGATAAAATTTATTTTATGAAAGCCTTATTTGCGGCTATATTCATAATGATTTTCGGAATCGGCGGCACCGCATACGCGGACGGCACTCCGCACATAAAAGTCGAAGGCGAAGTGTGGATGGCAGACGATCAGGGCGTGCGGCTGTTCACGCTGCCCGAAAGCTACTATATCCGTATCAATAATCTGGACGAATCGTTTTATTACATCACCTTCAACGGCGTCAGCGGAAAAGTGGACAAAAACTCGGTAGTCACGGTGGGATACCACACGGAAGCCCCCGGAACTCAAAAGGATCTGACGATATCCGACGAATTCGGGGAATTTTCGGCGATAAATTTAAAATCTTCGCCCGACGTCGCTTCCGAATCGGTATGCGAAGTCCCGATAGACGCCACCATAGTCTTTATCGGCGAATACCCTAAGGAAAAATTGTGGTATTACGTCCGCTACGGCGAAACGTACGGTTATGTGCGCGCTGACAGAACCGATATGCCCACGCCCGATTATCCGGCTTTCGTTCCGGAGCCCGAACCCGATCTGCCGGCTTCCGCCGATCCCGACGGCTCCGCGGAGCCCGAAGACGCCGAGGACACGGTATTGAAAATCGTCGTAATCGCGGGGCTGGCGATACCTGCTCTGGCTCTGATAATATTCCTTTTCCGCCGCGGAGGCAAACGACGTTACCGTTACGAAGACTACGGCTATAGGCGCGGTGACGGCGAAAGATATTATTCCGAAAACGAACGCGCCCGTATCGGCGAACGCGACTACCGCAACGAAGTTTACCGTCCGTTCGACCGCGACGATTCCGAACGCTATACCAATTCCGACGATTGAATCTAAATGCTCTCCGTCGGTTTTTTCGTCTTTTTTCCCTCCAACGCCTTCAATTCCTTTAAAAGCCGTTCCTTTTCGGCGGCAAGTTCTTCGTCGCTATAATCGGAAAAGCTGTCGCCTCCGTCCAATTCCAGGCAGGCTTTCGCCGCGGAAACGTCGGGAGGGTAATATTTTATCTGGGTTTTTTCTTTTACCGCACGGCGGTTGCCGTCCTCGTCCAGAACGTATTCAATAACTCTTTCTTCCGCCTCCAGACCCTCGGCGCGTTTTCTGAGCCCTTCAATGACGCGCGCCCTGTTCTTATCGCTTCTTTTCATACTGCCTCCGAATGTTTGTGTGCGCAAAAAAAGGGCTGTCCGCCCCGTTTCGAAAATCCTTCGTTTGCTTTCCGCCCCTTCTATCCGTTGCTTTTGCCGAAACGCGCGGCAAATCTGTAACCGGCATCCACCTCTTCGGCGGCGTCGATGAAGTACGGCTCCGTATTAAAATATTCAAGTATGTTTTCTTCGTCAAAGCCCAACATCTCGACGTAAAACTGCACCTTCCTTAAAGCCTTGGAGCGTATGTACTTTAAACCCGAACGGGTCAACCCGAAAGCCTTCATTATGCTTTCCTTGTCCTTCCCTTCGAAAAATTCCGCCGAAATCAGCTTTCTTTCGCGTTCGCTTAAAAGACCCAACGTCGCGTTCATCGAAGTGTGAAAACGCTTCAGAGCGTCCAATGTCATCGCCGCGACCAGATAATCGGTCAGCACTCTTTCGGCGTCTATCCCCGTAATGTTGTAATCGAAACTCCTCAGCCGTTTGATCCTTGCGGAATACTTCCGCTTCAGATCGTTCAGATCGGGATAGACTGTTAAAATAATTTTCGCCATTTTAGCGGACAGCATCCGAATCCCCCTTTTTAGGTTTAAGATTTGCGAACATTTGTTCGTATTTTTACTATATCACCGCTTCTCCGCAATGTCAAGTCTCAGGGAAAAAGAAAAATGAGCTGTCCGAAAATTCGGACACTTCCTGCCGCCGAAGCCGCTCTTCCGGTAGCTTAAAAGGAGAATTTTATATGCATTTTTTTAAACGAAAAAAGGGTAATCGCGCGAAAAAAGCGACAACGATAAATATCGCGTCTTTTTTTGAAATTATTTGTGTTTTTACGGTTTTGAGGGTCTGTCCTTCCGGAAGCCGCGCCCGCCCTTTTAATCTATCCTTTCCGGTTTTCGCCTTTTGCCGCGCCGCTCTCCGCCGCATCCGCGCTTTCGGTCGCTTTCGCGCTTTCGGTCGCTTTCGCGCTTTCGGTCGTATCCGCTATCTCCGCCGCATTTTCGGAAACGGCGTTTGCGGAAGAAGTTTTCTCCTCGGTCAAGGGCTCCGCTTCGCCGTCGGGCACGGGAACCGGCTTTCCCGAAAGAGCTTTTTCGGAAAACCGCTTTTTATAGTATATTATAAACAGCGTCGCGGTAAACGTCACGGCGATGACGTCGGCTACGGGCTCCGCCATAAATACCGCGGTGGCTTTATCCGCAGTGTAGATCAACGGCATTATATATATTAAAGGTAATAACAATATGAATTTTCTGGCGACCGCAACGACTATAGACTGCGCGGCGGAGCCTATCGAAGTGAAAGTCATTTGGCACGCCATCTGTATCCCGAAAAGGAACATAGCCCCCAGATACACCCTGACCATAGGCGCGGCATAGTTGATGAGTTCCGGCTCCGAATTGAACATCGCTACGAATTTGTCCGGTATCGCCATTGCCAGGATCCACAAACTCACCGAATACGCCAGGCTGGATGTCAGCAGAAGGAAGAAGCATTTTTTGACTCTCTGCGTGTTCCCTGCCCCGAAATTATAACTGATTATCGGCTGTGCGCCCTGTCCCAGCCCGTTCAGAGGCAGCAAAGCGAACTGCATCACCGACGAGCAGACCGTCATTGCTCCGACGGCTATATCGCCGCCGTACTTTTGCAAGGACGATTGAAAACAGATCAGGATTATCGATTCGCTGGCTTGCATCACGAAAGTCGCAAGCCCCAGCGCCAATACGGGCAGGATCACGGAAAACTTTAACGCAAAGAATTTCGGTTTCAGCCGCCAATACCCTTTTTTCATCAGGAAAAACGCCATGACCCACGCCGTCGAAAGCGCCTGAGAAATCACGGTGGCTATCGCCGCGCCCTGCACTCCGAATCCGAAAGCGTATATAAACAGAGGATCCAACGCTATGTTGGCGGCAGCGCCTATTATTACGGAGATCATACTGTAACGCGTGAATCCCTGCGCGGTAATAAAGGCGTTCATTCCCAGCGTCAACTGTACGAAAATCGTGCCTGCGGCATATATGCGCATATAATCCGAAGCGTATCCTATCGTGGCGTCGGAGGCTCCGAACAGCATTAACAGCGGCCGGTTGAATATCAGCAGCAGCGTCGTCAGCGTTACCGATATCGCTACCTGCAACATAAATGAATTGCCCAGTATGCGTTCCGCACCTTCGTTGTCGCCTCTGCCCATTTGTATGGACGCTCTGGGCGCGCCTCCGGAAGCCGCGAACGCCGAGAACGCGGACACCAACATTATCAGCGGCAGGCATACTCCCAATCCCGTCAAAGCCGCCTGTCCTTCGCCGGGGATGTGCCCGACGTAGATGCGGTCGACGATATTGTACAGCATATTGATTATCTGTGCCGTGACGGTCGGCACGGCAAGACGAAACAGCAGCTTCCCTACGGGAGCGCTTCCCAGCTTTTCCTTATCGGACGATCCGAAATTTTTTACCGAAGCGGCGTTTTCCATATTCAACGACATACCGATTTTCCGACGTACAGATCCCGGTTATCGTAAAAACGGTATCCGAAATCGAAGATCCTTTCTTCGCCCGTCAGCCTGAGCCTGTACGGATCCGACTTGTGCATATACCTGTTCAATAAATACACTGCGGAAACGAAACCCGTTAAGAGAGCTAAGGCGAATATGTAATATAAGAAGTAGTAGCCTATTCCCGGAACGTAATCCGGCAACAGCACATTTATTATGGTGCCGTCAAGTATCTGGAACGTGGTGGTGATGTTAGTAATATTGAAATTGTCCTTTACCAACAGCGCGTACATAAAGTAAGCGACTATATATAAGGGGATCCAATGCAGGTCTTTCAGCGAAAACTTCTTTTCGGAGGACATCAGAAAGGAGGTCATCAACAGCATATTGTGATTGAACATAGCGTTAATGACGGTGTAATCTCCCGCCCTGGAAAAATGTATTTCGGGAACGATTATCATCGTAAGCGTATACAGGCTCCCTGCGATAAATCCGCAAAACGATCCCAAAAAGAAGGTTTGCCGTGTAGGCAGCAAAACTATGATAGAAAGAGTGAAATAAGCAACCGCCGAAAAATCGAAAGGGACCTCGCCGTATTTGATTATCTCCCCTGTCTTCCTGCCCAGGAACCAGACGGCAATGGCGACCAATAAGATTTTACGCAGGATCGGGCGCGACTTCGCCACGGTCAGTCCGAAGACGACTTCCGAAGCCAGCAGACCCAACTGCAACAATCCGTAATACCAATGCGCCCCGGTAAAGATCATATCACCCCAAAGCCACCTCCAGCACCATCATCAACGCAAATCCTATCATTACGCCCCAGGTGCCGAGGTGCGAATTTTCTTCCATATGCGCGTCGGGGATCAGATCTTCCGCGACGACAAAAATCATAAGCCCTGCCGCAAACGCCAGAAACCACGGCTGAGCGACGCTTAAAGAGGACGCCAAAAAGTAGCCTACCGTAGCGAATACGGGTTCTACCACTCCCGTGCCGGCGCCCAACAAAAACGACTTCCATTTACTGCCGGTGACGTTTTGCATAGGCAGCGCGATGGCGGCGCCTTCGGGGAAGTTCTGTATCGACATACCGATGGCAAGCCCCAAAGCTCCCATAAAAGCTGCGGTGGTGTTTTCAGCCAAAGCTCCGCCGAAAGCGAACCCGACCGCAAGTCCTTCGGGGATGTTGTGGATCGTGACCGCCATAAAAAGTTTTGTGGTCTTTTTAAAATTGCTTTTAGGGCCTTCGGCTTCGCCGGAAACGTGGATGTGCGGCACGACCTTGTCGATGACCACCATAAACAAGCCGCCCGCCAAAAACCCGACCAAAGCCGGCACGAACGACCAATCCCCCCAATCCGAGGATTGTTCTATGGACGGCAACATCAGCGACCATATCGAAGCGGCTATCATCACACCCGCCGCAAATCCCAATATCAAAGTGTTTAACTTAGGAGAGATCTGCTTCTTAAACAGAAAAACGGTGGCTGCGCCCAAAGTGGTGGCTACAAAAATGATAGTAAACCCTAAAATTGTAATTTCCGTATTGCTCATGACGATTCTCCGATTCGATTATATTTTAACTCTTCAGGACGAGTAATTACAACTGTTTATATAAAAAGCTTGTATTAAAAAGCAAAATAAACGGAAAACATCCTTACTTACTCTGCGCCCCTCGCGGAATACCGAAAAATCGGCGGCGCGGATCAAACCGTTCGTACGTTTTCGGGATACTGTAACGGGCGTAAAAACCGACTTTTCAGCGCACCGAAAAATATGCTTTTTTCGATTTTGCAGATTGCCGCAACCGCTTTTGAAGCAAAATCGGCGAAAGTTATCAACATTTCGGCATAGTTATCAACATAAAAATGTTGACAACTCTGTTTATAAACGGGATGATCGGAATTTCATTCCCGAAACGCGACGTTCAATATAACTTTCGGTACCCGAAAACGACTTGTTTTCCGAGGGTATCCGAAAGCGCGTTTTAAACGTGATTTTTGTCTTTGCATAACTTCCGACAGCCGCGCGCGGTACGCTCCGCAAAGCCGTCTTTGCGCAGCGATCTGCATCTTCCGCCGCAACGATAACGGACGGAACTCAACCGATTTACGACAAAATCCGACAAAGTTCGTCGGGTTTTACGAAACCGATTTGCTGACGGAAGTATATTCGGCGGGGTTCGTTAAATAAATATATTACGTTTTTAACAAAATTAAAAAAACGATAGACAAGTACGGCAGATATATGCTATACTTTTTTAGCAAATGAGGCGCCATAGCCAAGTGGTAAGGCACGGGTCTGCAAAACCCTTACCCCCGGTTCAAGTCCGGGTGGCGCCTCCATTTTTTTTGCCGTTATGGCGGAATTGGCAGACGCAAGGGACTTAAAATCCCTCGATGGCAACATCGTGTCGGTTCGACCCCGACTAACGGCACCAAAAAAGCGGATCGCTTTCCGATCCGCTTTTTTTGCACTTAAAACGCCCTGTTTTCGGGTTTTTTACGCCCCCGGATCAATTTTCCAAAAGTATTTCGTGGATCGATCTGTACAGATCCGGAGCCGTTTCGGACCAGGAATTGCGGATACTCACCGCCAAAGCCCTGGAATCGACTATCAATTTCAGCTCCATCAATACTTTGTTCATATCCTGGATCTTTAAAACCACCGTAAAAGTGCCGTCGGAGTTACGGAAAAAGTCGGAAACGAACTCCTGTTTTTTCCTGTAATCCAGGCGCGTATTCTTTATGTATCTTACGATGTCCTCTCTCAGCGACAGCGGCAGCTCGTTATAAAAGTACGCTATGCACGCCCTGCCGTCGGCGGTGATGCTTAACAGCGAAGCGTTGTTCCCGGGAAGAGTCGTCCTGGTCACGAATCCGCTTTTTATCAGCTCTCCCAGCACCTGTTTGCAGTACAGATACCTCAGCCAGTCGTTTTCCGTACAGCAGATAGAAAGAAGCGCGTCCTCGGTCAAGGGCATTTCAAACTTCTCCATTACGAACAGTACGACCAATTTGTTGTTTGTTGAGGTATCTTCGGGCATATTTTCCTCTCGAGTAGCGGAAGTTATTATAACACAAATAAAAAAAAATGGAAGTGCTTCGGGCGATTATCCGACAATAAAACGGCTTTTTCGCAAAGTTTTATACAACATCTTGTGGTCTGTCGCAGCTGAAACCACAATAATTTTCGTCCTCTTACGACGCCCTGCCGTATAAGGTTTGGGCTCCCGAACGGGGTACAATTTTCGTTATTCGTTCGGGCGGAAAAAAGTCCGCACAGGCTGCGGACTTTTTGAAAGCCGTTTATTCGTATTTACGAAACCGCCTTCTACAGACAGGTATTTTCGTACAGTCTTTTGAAAAACTGCGTGCCCCGGCAGAGCATCGATATATCCTGTCTTTCGTTCAGACCGTGAATGCGGTTGGCGTCCTCCACCGTCTTTTCGAACGGAGTGAAACGGTAAACGCAGTCGGTAAGATTATAATAATGTTTGGCGTCGGAAGCGGCTATAAACGGATACGGCGCGACGATATAACCGGAAAAGACTTCGGAAATCGTCTTTTCCAATTTTCTGTAAGCGTCGGAATCGGTGACGGAAACGGGCGAAGGATCGATAGAACCTTCCAAAGTCGAGATTTTGACCTTGTCCCCTACCACCTTACGGATATATTTTTCGGTGCTTTCCACGGTTTCACCGGTATTTATGCGGCAGTTTACGGTACCTTTCGCGACTCCGGGCAGAGTGTTCGGCGTCGAAGCGCCTTCGGCTTGCGTCGGCGCCATCGTAGTCCTCATCAGACAGTTCGTGAACGGGCTGACCACGCAAAGCAATGGCTTCAGGATCGGGGAAAGGATATCGCGGTTGGCAAGCGCCAATTTGAACCCGAAATTCATATGCGGAGCCAACGCTTTGAACATTTCTTTCGTGGGGGTAGTCCAATGCGGACGCATCTTTTTGCGTTCGATCTTATAAATGGCTTCGGCAAGCAGACCCACCGCGGTGCGCCTTGTGGGCGCGGAGGCGTGGCCGCCGTCCTTATCGACTTCCAGGATGAAGTCGGCGTAGCCTTTTTCGCAGGTGCCTATCAAAGCGATCTTGTTATCTATCCCCAGGATCTTTCCGTCCAGGATGGTGCCGCCTTCGTCGATGACGTATTCCAGGCGCACGCCGGAAGCTTCCAGATACCTGCTGATTTCCAACGCGCCGTAAGTGCCGCGCAATTCCTCGTCGTGTCCGAAGCAAAACAGCACCGTTCTTTTCAAGGATCTGCCTTCTTTCAGCAACAGTTCCAGACCCTCCAGAGCGGCTATCATCTGCGATTTCATATCCTGGGAACCCCTGCCGTAGACATACCCGTCCTTTATGACTCCGCCGAACGGGTCGACTTCCCAGCCTTCGGGTTCCGCCGGGACTACGTCCTGATGCGCCAACACCGCCGCAGGCAATAAGGTTTCGTCGCTGCCTTTTACCTTATATATAACGGCGTACTTATTGACGTTGATTTTTTCGGCTGCCGCCGCAACGGCGGGGAAAGTTTTTTCCAGATATCTCTGATACTCGAAAAAGATACTGCCGTCGCAGGAGTTATCCGGCAAAGTCACCGTTTTTATGCGCACGGCACCCGCCAATTTTTCCGCGATTTCGTCGCTGTCTATCTCCGCCGGCGAATAATCCGAAGACCCTGAATCGGGTTTCTTTGCCAAAAGAGCCCTGACTACCAATACGACGACGAACGCCGCGAACAGTGCAAGGATACAATAACCGATAACAGCCCCTGCCATTTTGCCCTCCGAAAATGTTTATGTTACCATTTTAACCCAAAACCGTCCGCAATTCAAGACGTAAACTTTTAAATCGGATAAATTATCGGCGGAACCGTCGTTTGCCGAAAAAAAGAAGCCCGTATCTAACGGGCTTCCTTTCGCTTGCATATTTTCCGCTGTAAATTTTTCGGTATCCGATTATTTCCTTTTTGCTCTGCGCAATCCGAAGAACAGTATCACCAACACCGAAACGGCGACGCCGAACGCTATCGAAACGGCGCTTGCCCAGGTGAAGTTGATGGAATCCAGGAACTTTCCGAATTCGGTCTGCGGAACGTAGGGTTCGCTGACTCTCAGAGTGGGATCTTCCTCGATGAACACGGTAAATTCGGAGCTTCCTTCGTGGTTGCCGCCCAACATTACCTGTACGGTGTGTTCGCCGGGAGCCCAATAGAAATCGCGGGAATACTTTTCGCCGTCTACCAGGATCTCGTAATCGTAGTATTGGATATCGTTGTCGGACATAAAAGCGGTAATCGCATATATTACCAAAGATCCGTTGCCTTCCTTAACGTTGGCTTCGGAGCCTTCCGTCAGCGTTTCGTCGCCCAATACGAATTCCATTTCCAGCGAACGTTTTACGATGCTGACTACGGGCAGCGCATCAATCTGAGTTTCCACCACGGCGTAGTAGTTACCGGATTCGACTTCTATTTCGACCCGTGCGCGGAGTTCGGTACCGGCATACAGACCGGGACGGTAAGCCGCGCCTTTATCGGTTATCAGCGAAACCGTGAAATCGAATCCGCCGATATCGGAATCGGGCACGACGGAATCGATCAGGCTTCCGAAATCGATATCCGAAACATCGGTCATATACTCTATCGCGGCGTTTGCTACGCCTTTGACGGTGAAGTACATCGGCGCGGGAGCGATATCGAAGTACGCGTTTTCACAGACGATATCGATATTTTCGGAATCGGAGTATTCCGCGATCCTTACGGTGTAGCTGCCTGCGTCGGAGGGCACTTCTTTGACGAAGCCGTAACCGTTTTCGGAGTATTCGAAGACCGGCGTTCCGACGTAATCGGAAACGTCCTCGGACAGCGTATAAGTCAATTCGTCATATTCGTTTCCGTCGTACACGGAATCGGGCGCGTTCAGGTAAGCGTAGACGAACAGCTTACCGACGACGAATTCTCCCGTCAGTACAGCCGAATCGTAATTATCGGTGCCCTGCACGCTGAAACGGAATGAGTAAGTTCCCGCCGGGG
>CALVXZ010000003.1 GCA_944371785.1 uncultured Clostridia bacterium
AGTTAGTAGTTTAGAAAACGTTCGAACACGCAAGAACGTTTTTTATAAGGATAAAAGATTGTCGGGCAGGAAAATATTTAAATTACCATTTATTATACATCTTCTCGCAGAACGCGTACATATCGTTTATTCGGATAGTTTCCCCGTCTATCACCGCTTTACCGCTCCAAAGTCCGTGCACCTGGTGACAGCTGAATTGCAATATCCCCAGATCCAACGGGTTGGCATTATCGAAAAACGGTTTCATCACCATATCGAATTTGCCGTCCTCGGAAACGAAGTGCCACGGTTCCATCCATCTGCCGTCAGGTTCTTCCGTCAGGGCGACGGCGCCTATCTTATGCGCTTTGCCGTCCAGGAACAGCATGGTTTCAGTAGCGTTCGATTCGTCGCCTATCCCCCAGGTGAGCTCGAAGCCGAATATCCTGCCGTCCGGCAATTTCGCGGCTCCGTTCCCCCAATACCAATGGTTCTTGTAAGGCCAGGCGCCTCTGCCCCAATCCAACACGGCGAAAGTACCTTCTTCGTCGAATTCCCATAAGGTCTCGCCTTTGAATCTGACGTATCCCTTCGCAGGCATGCAATTCACCTTATCGGTATAGAAAAACCGCGCCGGGGTTTTGAACGGGAAAAGTATCGTTATCGATTCGCCGTCGCCCACGGTGCGCGCCGAAAAAGCCGCTTCGAATTTTTTGTCGGAGTAAGTTACCCTACGCGTCACGCCGTCGAAATCGGAAACGAATTTCGCGCCGCCGTGCGCAAATTCGAAATGATACGGCTCCGAAGAATTCAGCGGAGGTATGCACCTGTGCACCGTGAACGGAAGTATTCCGGCTCCGCCTTTTTTCTCACCCGTGATCAGATCGACGTACGATATCGTCGCTGCCGCGCCCAAAGCTATGTTGGCAAAATTAATCTGCAGCATTTTTCTGCCGTCCGAAACCTGATAAAAATCCCATTCTTTCAGGCGCAGTTTGTTTCTGACCGCCTCGCGGTTGTAAACGTACAGATTCTTTCGGCAATAGCCGGGTCTGAAAGGTTCGCCTTCCGCCGTCAGAAGCGGCGTGTGTTCGGTAATCTCCCTTTGTTCGTTCATACGACACCTCGCGCGTTTTATATATTATGATATGTCAGGTTTCCGTTTCGGCAATATTGCCGTATGCTTATGCGCCGATACGATAGAAGCCTTCCGCCCTTCCCGTACGACGGTTTTAACCGCTTATAAAATCCTTTATCGCGGCGTACAGTTTCGCGTTGTCGCGCACATATCCGATATGGTTTTCCCCGGGCAGGATCTTTATCCCGGAGCCCGGTATCGACGAATGCTGTTTTAAAGTGTCTTCCCTCAAAACAAGGTCCTTTTCTCCCGCCAGGATCAGCGTCGGGCAATCTATCCGATTCAACTGCTCCTCCGTTATGTTCGGTTGCGTTATCATCAAATTAAGGTACTCCGAATGCGTGATTCGGTATCCTAATCTGAACATTTTCAAATCGAACGGTCTTAGCCCCTCCGGGGAAAGATTTGCTCCGGCGACCACGGCTTTTCCGATCAATCCGGGGTAATCGATCAAGGCTTTCAACAGCGTTATCGCACCGTCGGAAAAGCCCACCGCGATTGGTTTTCTCAGCGATAAATATTCTATGATCCCTTTCAGATCCTCTGCAAAATAACCGTAGTCGAGCGGCGCGTACGCGCTTTTGCCGTGGCCTCTCGTATCCGGCAGAACGCACATATATCCGTCACCCAACAGCGCGGGCATATCTTTGAATATCCTGCCGCTTTCGCCGTTTCCGTGCAAAAATATTATCGGCTGTCCCGATCCGCATATTTCCGCGTTCAGCGTCACCTGTTTCAACGGTATTCTCATATGTACATTTTAACATATCGGAAACCGCCTTTCAAGAGTCAATCCTTCGCCTTCCGAGTGCAGAACCGCCTATCCGGCGCCGGTTATTTACCGCGTCTTACGTCGCCGAAAATTTTATTTAATTCGGATTTTGCTATTGATTTTAGCACCGTAAAATTATACAATATACTTAATATAAGTATATTCCGGAGGTTACCGATGGCGTACAACCCTTTTTTGAATTTTTGTCAGGTACTTGACCGGGCTGCCCGTATCGTCGGAATGGAAAGCTCCGAATACGAAATTCTGAAACACCCCGAAAGAGAATTGAAAGTCGCTCTGCCCATCCGTATGGACGACGGAAAATTGGAAGTGTTCGAAGGATACCGCGTACAGCATTCCTCGCAGCGCGGACCCTGCAAAGGCGGCGTGCGTTTCCACCCCGACGTCAACATCGACGAGGTAAAAGCGTTGGCGGCTTGGATGACTTTTAAATGCGCCATCGTGAACATTCCTTACGGCGGCGGCAAAGGCGGCATCAAAGTCGATCCCTCCGCGCTTTCCGCGGGGGAATTGGAAAGGCTTACGCGAAGGTACACAGCGCAGATACTGCCGATAATCGGACCCCAACAGGATATTCCGGCGCCTGACGTCGGCACAAACGCGCAGACGATGGATTGGATGATGGATACATACTCTATGATGAAAGGATATGCCGTACCCGGCGTGGTAACCGGAAAGCACATAGAGATCGGCGGATCGTTGGGCAGGACGGAGGCTACCGGCAGAGGAATAATGATAATCACGCGTCTTGCGGCGGAAAGTCACGGGCTTTCCGCGCCCGCGGTCGCCATACAGGGAGCCGGCAACGTAGGCAGCATTTCCGCAAAATTGATTTCCGAGGTCCTCGGATTCAAAGTCGTCGCTATCAGCGACGTTTCCGGGGGCATTTACAAAGCGTCGGGTCTGGATATCCCGGAAATTTTGAAATTCATCGGCGGAAAACGGCTTTTGAAAGATTACGACGCGGCGGAAGTTCGGCATATCACGAACGAAGAACTGCTGACTTCGGAAGCCGACATCCTGATCCCGGCGGCTTTGGAAAACCAGATCACCGCCGATATCGCCGCAAAGCTGAAGGCAAAGATAGTCATCGAAGCCGCCAACGGCCCTACTTCCGCCGACGCAGACGAGATATTGTCCGAACGCGGCATCGAAGTGTATCCGGACATACTTTCCAACGCCGGCGGCGTAGTGGTAAGCTATTTCGAATGGGCGCAGAATCTGCAGTCTTTGTATTGGGAAGAAGCCGATATCAACAGAATGTTGGAAAAAGTTATGGTCAGGTCGTATGCAGACGTCGAAAAATGTTCTTCCGAATACGGCGTGTCGTTGCGGCTGGGTGCTTATATCACCGCGTTGAAGCGGCTGACCGGCGCCGCCAAATTAAGGGGCATCTTCCCGTGATGCTTTCCGTTTCGGAAACGGATTGATTTGCGCAAAAGATTTAAATGACTTTTCGCGCGGTTTCCGCCGTGCGGTATTCATATATTCACATTCTGACATCGGGGGCAGGGACGGAAATGAAATTTAAATATGTGATGGTTATACTTATGCTGTTGGCAACCTGCTGGATAATGATTTTTTCCGGCTTTTCCGACGCGCCTATACCCAGAGTCGACCCCAGAGAATATCCGCCGCTCCGTTTCGATACCGAAGGCGAATTCACGATATTGCACCTTACCGATTTCCACGAATATATGTTGATCGAAGGCGAAAATTTCGCCGATCTGATTCTGACCGAAACGCTGAAACCGCAGCTGACCGATTTCATCGACGACTGTCTGGAAGAAGTCAATCCCGATCTGGTCGTCCTGGGCGGCGACAACATTTTCGGGCTTAGCGCGATCGCCGAATTTTCGGACGAACCCGTCAGTATCAGGACATATCGCGCCATCGCACAATTTTTCGAAGACCGCGAACAGTATTGGACGCTGACTTTCGGCAACCACGATTCCGAATCCTTATTGGACAAGATCGATTATATGAACGAAGTCGTAAAATACGATTACTTCATAGGCGGCACGGACGACGAAGCCTTCTTTTCCGCAAAGGTTTTCCCATCCGATACCGTGTTCGGAGATTCCCACGCCGATTATTATGTAGGCAACTATTCGATTCCCGTTTACGACAATTCGGGATCCCGGATCCTGTATAACATATTCGTGCTGGACAGCGGCTCTTACACTTTGACGCCGCCTGCCGGAGTGCCATATCTGTCCGTCACGGCGGAACAGACCGAATGGTATCTTTCCGAATCGCGAAAGCTGGAAGAAACCGCCGGGCATGTCGTTCCCGCGGTAATGTTTTCGCATATTCCGTTCGTCGAGATGCGCGAAGCTTACGAACAAGGAAACTACCTCGGCGGCAAATACGCGGGCTGGGCTCTGTCGAGTATCGAATCCCCGATCTATGACGCCATAACCGAACGCGGCGACGTGAAGGGAGTGTTCTTCGGGCATATGCATGGTTCCAACCTGACCGTTTACGGCGAAGCTAACGGCAGCAAGGTCCTGATGGGGATCACGCGCGCCGCGCAGTCTTCCGGATATTTCGAAGAAGCCGGCGATTCGGTAATGGGTATGCGCGTGATAACCTTGAACGAAAACGGCAGTTTTACCACTTACACGGGAGATTCCACCGGATACAGGGAAGAACCCATTCTTTGGGAATAAAACCGATAAAAGACTGCCGCGCGGTTTTCCGGCGTTGACTAAGCTGCCCGGGTATGTTAATATGTAAAAGAATAAATTTAAAGGAGCTGCTATGCCAAAAGTCATTGTCGATTGGAAAACCATAACCGATTTCGTGCGCGACGCTTTCATCGGCGTCGGAGTACCCGAAAAAGACGCGGAAATATGCGCCGACGTCCTGATAGAATCGGACAGAAGAGGTATCGAATCCCACGGAGTCAACCGTTTTAAGCCGATTTATATCGATCGTATCAAAGCCGGCATTCAGAACCCGGTGACCGAATTCGAAATTATCCGCGAGACCCCCACCACCGCAGTCGTAGACGGCCATGACGGTATGGGTCAGGTCATCGGCTACCGCGCCACGGAAATGGCGATTCAAAAAGCAAAAAAATACGGTATGGGTATGGTCGCCGTCAGAAACTCCTGCCATTACGGCATTGCCGGATACTATCCGTCGATGTGCATAAAGGAAGGAATGATCGGCATAACGGGTACGAATGCGCGTCCTTCGATCGCTCCTACGCACGGCGTGGAAAATATGCTGGGGACGAATCCCCTCACCATAGGCTTCCCCACGGACGAGGAGTTCCCTTTCATCATCGATTGCGCCACCAGCATCACCCAACGCGGGAAATTGGAATACTTCGCCAGGCTGGGAATGCCCACTCCCAAAGGTATGGTGATAGGCCGTGACGGCACCGCCAGGACGGATACCGAACAGATACTGAAGGATCTGAACACGGGCGATGCGGCGCTTGCGCCGCTAGGCGGGATCGGCGAGGAACTGGGCGGATACAAAGGCTATTCCTACGCCGTAGTCGTGGAAGTCCTGTCCGCGGCTCTGCAACAAGGCAATTATTTGAAAATGCTTTCCGGAATCGGCGCTCACGGCGAACGCGTCCCCTATCACCTCGGACACTTTTTCATCGCCATCGACACCGAAGCGTTTATGGGGCTGGAAGCTTTCAAAAAGACGGCGGGCGATATCCTGCGCGCGCTTCGCGCTTCGGAGAAGGCTCCCGGCGAACCGCATATCTACACCGCAGGCGAAAAAGAATACAACGTCTGGATGGAAAGAAAGGATTCCGGCGTGCCGGTGAACGAAGCCGTTCAAAAAGAACTGATCGCCGTCCGCGACGATCTGAAACTGACAAAATACAAATTCCCGTGGGAGGACTGAAATATGGATTACGCAAAAGAATCGTTAAGACTGCATTACGAATGGAAAGGCAAGCTGGAGATCACCCCCAGAGCCACCGTTAACAATAAAGAAGAATTATCCTTGGCTTACACCCCCGGCGTGGCGCAGCCCTGCCTGGAGATACAAAAGGATATCTCCAAATCCTACGAACTGACCAGGCGTTGGAACACGGTCGCCGTCATCACCGACGGAACCGCTGTATTGGGACTAGGCGATATAGGACCCGAAGCCGGAATGCCGGTCATGGAAGGCAAGTGCGTCCTGTTCAAAGCCTTCGGCAACGTGGACGCCATACCTCTTTGCGTGCGCAGTAAGGATCCCGACGAGATAGTACACGCCGTTTCCTTGTTCCTTGGATCGTTCGGCGGCGTAAACCTGGAAGACATCGGCGCGCCCAGGTGCTTTGAGATCGAAAGGAAGCTGAAAGCTGTCAGCGACATCCCGATCTTCCACGACGATCAGCACGGCACGGCGGTAGTTTGCCTTGCCGCATTGATAAACGCGTTGAAGATAGTCAAAAAACAGCTGAAAGATTGCGTGGTGGTTTTTTCCGGAGCGGGTGCCGCCGGCGTTGCGATCGCAAAACTGCTGCTGGGAGTCGGCGTAAAGGATATCTTTATGTGCGACAGGAAGGGTATCATATCCAAACAGAACGAAAATCTCAGCGGCATAAAAGCCGAGATCGCGGAAATCACCAACAAGGAAGGCAGAGTCGGATCGTTGAAAGACGCCATGCGCGGAGCGGATATATTCATCGGCGTTTCCGCGCCCAATATCGTTACCGAAGAAATGGTACGCGATATGGCTCCCGGCGCGATCGTGATGGCTATGGCGAATCCGGTACCTGAAATCATGCCCGACCTGGCATTGAAAGCCGGCGCCGCCGTAGTGGGCACGGGCAGGAGCGACTTCCCCAACCAAATCAACAACGTCTTGGCTTTCCCGGGTATTTTCCGCGGAGCGTTGGACGTCAGAGCCAGCGATATCAACGAGGAGATGAAACTTGCCGCGGCGAAAGCCATAGCTTCGTTGGTTTCCGACGAGGAGCTTTCGCCCGAATACATTCTGCCGAAAGCCTTCGATCCCAGAGTCGGCAAGACCGTAGCCGAAGCCGTGGCAAAAGCCGCGCGCGACAGCGGAGTGGCAAGGATCTGACAATCAGCCTAAACAGATTTGTTTTAAAAAGCCCTCTCTGTAAAAGGAGGGCTTTTTTAGGGATCAAAAAAGCACCGGCTGCCCGGTGCTTTTTGTTACTGCGGAATTTGCGGATTATTGAGCGGCAGCCTGACGCTTTTTGTAATCCTCTATGATCTTTGCCGCCTGCGAAGCGGGAACTTCTTCGTAACGTTCGAAAGAAGTTACGAACTTGCCCCTGCCCTGCGTCATGCTCCTGAGGTCGGTGGCGTATTTAGCCAGCTCCGCCTGAGGCGCTTCCGCGGAAACGACGGTCTTGCCGTTTACCGAATCGGTGCCGAGGATCCTGCCGCGGCGTTTGCTGAGGTCGCCCATGATATCGCCCATAAACGAATCCGGAACGGTAATGTCGATGTGCATAATCGGTTCGAGGAACACGGGGTTCGCACGGGAGCATCCGTCTTGGAAAGCCAATTTCGCGGCGGTGATAAATGCGATTTCCTTGCTGTCGACGGGGTGCGATTTTCCGTCGAATACCGTGCACTTCAGGTTGATGACCGGATAATCGGCAAGGATACCTTTCGGAGCCGCTTCGCGCAGACCTTTTTCGACCGCGGGAATGTATTGACGCGGGATCGCGCCGCCGACTACGGCGTCCACGAATTCGAATATGCCGTCTGCCGCACCGGGTTCGAACCTGACGGAGCATTGTCCGAACTGACCCGCGCCGCCCGATTGCTTCTTGTGTTTGCCTTCGGCTTCGACGGTCTTTTTGATGGTTTCGCGATACGCGATCCTGGGTTCTTTCAATACCGCGGTGGCATTGAATTTGTTCTTTACCTTCTTGCAGATTATGTCAAGCTGCATCTCGCCCATACCGGAAATGATCATTTCGTTGGTTTCGGCGTTCTTTTCGATCGTGAAAGTGGCGTCTTCGTCCAACATCTTGTTCAACCCGGCAAAGACTTTGTCTTCCGAACCTTTGTCGGCGCTGGAAACGGCAAAGCTGATAACGGGCTTCGGGAATTCGATGGGATCGAATTTGACGACTTCCGAAGGATCGCAAAGAGTGTTGTTCGTGGTAGTGTAGTTCATCTTTGCGAACGCGCCGATATCGCCTGCGAACATCTGGTCCACCGATTCCTGCTTCTTGCCGCGCATTATCGACATGGCGGAGATCTTTTCGTTTTCGTCGGCTTCGACGTTGTATACGGTGTCGCCCACGGAAACTTTGCCGCGCATGACTTTGAACATCAGCAGCTTGCCGATGAACGGGTCGACGACGGTTTTGAATACCTGCGCCGCGAATTTGCCGTTTTCGTCGATCTGTACGGTTTCGTGCTTTCCGTTTGCGGTATATCCGTGCTTGACGGATTCGCCGGGCGCCGGGAACAGATCGACGATGTGATCGAACAACGCCGTCAGAACGGGCTTGTCGACTGCTACGCCGGCTATCACGGGATATACTTCGCCCGCCGCGAACCTGGCGCGCAGACCCGATTTTTTCTCCTCGGCGGAAATTTCTTCGCCGCCGAAATATTTTTCCATCAGTTCTTCGCTGGCTTCGGCGACGGCTTCCATCAAAATACCGTCTTCCTCGGCAAGTTTGCCTTCCAGATTGGCGGGAACGCCGATTTCGGCTCCGTTGACGTCGTAAGCTTTCTTCGCCAGAGTGTCGACGTATCCTTTCATCGCGGTGCCCTGCATCACGGGCAGTTCTATCGCGATGATCTTTGCACCGTACTTGTCGCGGTATGCCTGCAACGTGGCGTCGAAGCTGGAGTTTTCCTTGTTTACTCCGTTTACCCAAATGAAAACGGGTACGCTGTGTTCGGAACAATATTCCAACGCCTTTTCCGCGCCTACCGGAACGGAGCCGGTTGCGCCCGTAACCAATATCGCCGCGTCGGCAACGGATAACGCCGCCACCATTTCGCCTTCGAAATCGAAAAATCCGGGAACGTCCAAAACGTTGAATTTATAATCTTTGTACAGTACGTAAGCCATCGAAAGGCTTATGGACATTTTACGAGCGATCTCTTCCTGGTCGTAGTCGGAAACGGTGTTTCCGTCTATTACTTTTCCAAGACGGTCTATCGCTTTACTCTTAAAGAGCATCGCTTCCAAAAGGGAAGTCTTACCCTCGCCGCCGTGCCCGATAAGAGCTATATTGCGTATCTTGTCCTTGTGAAAAACAGCCATTCTATTTTCTCCTTAAAATTTAAACAGTAAGAATATAATACTATAAGGAGAAAAAAATATCAACAGAATTTTTTTAATTTCTGCTTCGGCGCCGGCGTTTGACGAAACGCCGCTCCGCGCGCGCCGCGTTCAGCGGTTTCCGCGCCGCTTTTCCGCCGTGCGCATACGCTTTCCGACGACTTCGGAAAATATCCTCGAATACCTTTCGCTTTCGTCGGAACCCGAAAAAACGAACTCCAGCCCCTGTTCTTCTTCGCCCGTTATCAGCCGCGCCGCACGCTCCACCGCGCCCTGCAGCCCGTCGTAGATCCTGACTGCGCCGGTGAGCCTTGCGACGGTTTCCGCAAAGTAGATATAGTGGGTGCAGCCCAACGTCACCGCAGTCCTTTTACGGTTCAGCCGCGGCATACCGCACAATCTTTCTTCGATCTCCGGGGAGATACCTCCCGAGGCTTCCGACATACCTGCAAGCGCGCCGTCGCACAATAATTCCGCGCCCTCTGCGGACAGCGTTTTTATGTAATGCGACTGCGCCGACAGCGGCGTGGTCATTATCAGCGTATCCTCCCTTTCCGGGTAAGCCTCCGGGTAAATCCACGACACCGCCGACGGCGGTTTGAAATCGGGATCCAGCCCCAGAGTCACCCCCATCGTGTTACAGCCCACGACTGTGATCTGCGCCCCCGCTTTTTTCAGTTCGTCGGATATGGTATAAAATCTGTCTTTCAAAAAATCGCTGTTTCGGATACCGTAAGGCACAAATTGGTTATCCGAATAATATATATACCGTTCGTTCGGGAATCTTTCACGCAACGCGGACAACAACCATAGTCCGCCTATCCCGGAATCAGTTACGCCGATAACCATACCCTAAGATATTCATACCGATACGATTATGTTCCGTGCACCGCGCAATTGATCCCCCTGCCTATCACCTCCGCGAAATCTTCTACGGCAAGGTCTATTTCCTTTACGGTGACTATCAATCCGTTTAACGATCTCATCACCTGTTTCGATATCGGCGAAGGATCGCCTTCCGTGCGGATATCCAACGCCTCTATCACCAACGGCACGCCCACCGCGATGACGGGTGCGCCTAAAGTTTCGTGCGACAGCGCGCGTTTCGCGTTGCCCACTCCGGAACCGGGGACCAACCCGTCCGTAGACAGTTGAACGACGCTTTTCAATCTTGCCGCGCTCCTTGCCGACAGCGTATCCACGGCAATTACCGCGGCGGGTTTCAACCGGTCGGCGACTCCCTTCACGACGTCGAAAGAATCTATCCCCGTCACGCCTCCGACGCCTGGAGCTATCCCGGCAAGCCGCCCTCTGCCGCGAGATTTCACGCCCGCTGCGTTCAGATGTTCGGTGATGTCCAGGTATTTTAAAGTCCTGCCTCCGAGGGCGTCCGCGGTCATTCCTTCGTTGCCGACTCCGACCGTCAGCACCAAACCTTTTTTGGTAACGCCTTCCTTCTTCAACAGCCTTTTCAGTTCTCTGCCGACGCTTTCGGCGATCGCGGATTTGTAATCCGAATCGAAAGACAGCTCCTTTTCCACCAGAACAAAGGCGGATTCGACGCCGTTTTCGCTGGTTCTTCTGACAGGAATTTGTTCGTTTTTGCTGAAAAGAGCGCAAAATCCGTCGCTTTCGGCAAAGTCTGCCAATGTTTTGTACACGCGCATAATAAAAGTGTGCGCTTTTTAATAAAATTGATACGAAAATCGTTTGCAAACTTTACGGGGTTGTGGTATCATAATTAGGCACCTAAATTATAACTGCTCAATCAAGGAGTGAATAATGGCAAACATTAAATCGCAGAAAAAGAGAATCCGCATCACTAAAGAGGAAAACGAGCGCAATACCGCCCGTCGCACCCGCTGCAGGAACGCTCAGAAAAAATATGAAGCCGCTATAGCCGCCGGCAACGTCGAAGAAGCAAAAGCTCTGCTTCCCGTCACCGTCAGCATCATCACCAAAGCGGGCGTTTACAAAGACAACACGGTTTCCAGGAAAGTCGCGCGTTTTTCGAAAATGCTTTATAACCTCGAGAACGCCGCAAAAGCCGAATAATACCGTCTGAAAGGGATAGAATATCCCCGGTTTCTGGGTGTGGCGCAGTTTGGTAGCGCGCTTGAATGGGGTTCAAGAGGCCGGAAGTTCAAATCTTCTCACCCAGACCACGAAACCTCTTTTACCGTGCGGTAAAAGAGGTTTTTGTTATCTTTTCGCGGTGCCCGACAGGCGTCGGCGACAGCCGTTTTTTCCGCGGACGGCAATCGGGATACCGCCCTGTTTTATGATAAAAAAACGCCCGTAGTTCGGGCGTGCTTTTTTTCGTTTGAAGGTTTTGAATCCCGTCAGCGTTTGTTTTTGAAGCGGTCGCGGTTCCTGTGCAGGTATATCAATCCGAACGAAACGGCCGCCGCTACGGCGGTCACTGAAATTATGATCACCGCCACGCGCTGGTTTCTGGTCAGCGAATCGGTTACGTTTTCTTTTAATATGTAATAAGGATATTCCGTGCCGACGATCCTGTAATAATCCTCGGAGCCGCATTCGGTGACGTCCAATCTGACGCCGTCGCTGACGGTAACGGCGGTTTCTGCGTCTTCCGACGGCGCCGTTTTCAATTCGACTTCCTTACCCACCCCGGGGGCAAGCGCTTTTACGGAAATTATATGCAACCCGTCTATGCTTTCGGGAGCGAAATATAAAAACTCGGTGCGGATGAACCCGGACAGTTCCCCTGCTTTGACGGGATACCCCAATCCGTCGGCGGCGTTTCCCGTGATCTCCACTGCCGTGTCCGATTCCAAGGAGGCTATCACCGTTCCGTTTCCGTCGGTCAGCGGAGTATTCGCGTAAAGAACGCGCGCCGAAGTATCGGCATACGCTTCCGTAACGGGTAAGCCGATTCCGCACACGCATACCGCGATAGCCGTAATTAATACCGAAATTATGCCGAAAACGGCTTTTTTCAGTTTATCCATCTGACATTTTCGGGATCGGAGATATGCAATTCTCCCCATTTACCCGCCTTTTTAACGCGGCATTCGCCGTCGATCACCGCGGTTCCCGCGTCATATTTGAAAGGAATGACGGTTTCCCCGGTTTTATCGATGTATCCGCAGACTCCGCCCTTAAAGACGCAGGCGTACCCTTCCGAAAAAGAAGATGCACATTCGTACGCTATCGGAACGACGAGGTTTCCGCTCCGGTCTATAAACCCGAAGGTTTCGTCCTTTTCCACGCAGCACAGATCCTCTTTGAAGGTGAACACGTCGTCGTATTCGGGAGTTATCACCTCTTTGCCGTCGCGCGTGGCAAAGCCCCATTTGTTGTTTTTGTTGATTTTTATATATATATCGGAGGGATGTTCGACTTTGGGACGGCGGGGACGATGTTTTTCGCGTTCTTCCTTGGTGCGTTTTTCGCTGACGCCGTCCGGATTCAAAATGCGTTGGTTTTTTTTCTTTTTGTCGGAACGGTTATCCTTGCGGTCGCGGTTTTTCGAACGGTCGTCGGATACTTCCTTTCCTTTGTCCGCGCCGAAGCGGTCGCGGCGTTCGGGAGCGTTCTCGCGCTCTCCGGTCCTTTCGGGTTTAACGAATTTATCGCGGCGGCGATCGCCCTCTTTTTTCTCGGCGCGATCGTTTTTGACCGCGGGTTTGTCGGCGCGTTCGCCGGAGCCGTTCTTTTCCGACTCGGTTTTCGGCTTTTCGTCGGCAGGTTTCGGCGGTTTCAGGCGCAAACGCCTGTTGTTCAATGCGCTTTTCAGCTCTCCCAGATTTTTCTTGTCGAAACCGGAGATGCGGTAAAAATCTTTGTCCTCCCTGACCACGACGTCCATAACCGTTGTCACTCCCGCGCCCAGGAGCTTTTCACGGACTGCGTCGGAAATTTTCAGATGATCCAACCCCAGCTGTAAAATCGCCGCGTCATAAGGCGGCACATACGAAGGATCCGGGGTAAAGCGTTGTTTTTTGTGAAATTTTCTGTTTGCCATAGATTCCTTGTCCCGTCCGCGCGCCGATCGGCGCACGGACGGAATCAATATCAATAATTATTCCTCTTCATATAAGAAGTGTGCAGGATTTTATGCGCCTTGTGGCTGTTCGGTTCGCCGAGATAGGTTTCGTACAGTTCCTTGATCGCGGGGTTGTCGTGCGATTTTCTGTACTTCATCTCCTTATCCGAATCGTAAATCGATTTGGCGCGGATTGCGCGGACGTCGTAATTGTTGCGGACGAAACCGGATTTGATGGGCTGACCGCCTCCGTTTACGCAACCGCCGGGGCAGCTCATTATCTCTATGAACTGATAATCGGCTTCGCCGTTCCTGATCTTTTCCATCAGCACCTTGGCGTTTGCCAATCCGGAAGCGACGGCGACTTTGATCTTCTTGCCGGCGATCTTGACTTCGGCTTCCTTTATGCCCTGAGTGCCGCGGACAGCGGTGTAATCGATCTTCTTCAGATCCTTTCCTTCCAGGATATCCGCAACCGTTCTGAGAGCCGCCTCCATAACGCCGCCGGTAGCTCCGAATATCAGACCCGCGCCGGTGGAAATGCCGAGAGGCGCGTCGAATTGGCTTTCGGGCAGTTCGTTGAACAGTATGCCCTGACGTTTAATCAGTCTGGCAAGTTCCCTTGTGGTCAAAGTGATGTCGATATCGGGTACGCCCGCCGCAGATTGATCGGGTCTGCCCTTTTCGAATTTCTTTGCGGTACAGGGCATTATCGAAACAACGACCAGATTCTTGGGATCGATACCCAGCTTTTCGGCATAGTAAGTTTTGCATATCGCGCCGAACATTTGCTGAGGCGATTTGCAGGTGGACAGATTGCCTATCAGATCGGGATAGTTGTGTTCGACATACTTTATCCACGCCGGGGAGCAGCTGGTCATCAACGGCAATTTGCCGCCGCCGTTCAGCCTAGAGAGGAATTCGGTGCCTTCTTCCATAATCGTCAGGTCAGCCGCGAAGTCCACGTCGAATACGTCGTCGAAGCCCAGATATTTCAAAGCGGTTACCATTTTGCCTTCGACGTTGGCGCCTATCGGCGATCCGAATTCTTCGCCTAGCCCTACTCTGACGGAAGGCGCGGTTCCTACGATGACCCTCTTTTCGGGATCGTTCAGGGCAGCCAACACGTCGTCGATCTCCTCGCGTTCGTGCAAAGCTCCGACGGGGCAAGCCACGATGCACTGTCCGCAGCCCACGCAAGGCACGTCGGCAAGATTCTTTTCGAAGGCGCATCCGATGTGAGTATCGAATCCGCGCGCGTTGGGACCTATGACGGCTATGCCCTGATAATTTTTACAAGCGGCTACGCATCTGCGGCAGAGTACGCATTTTTCGTTATCTCTGACGATGTACGGCGTCGAATCGTCTATCGGATAAGAACTTTTCGCGCCCTGGTATTTGGTGACGTCGCATCCGAGCTCTTCCGAAAGCGTCTGCAATTCGCAGTTTCCGCTTCTGATACAGGACAGACATTCTTTTTTGTGGTCGGACAAAATCAATTCGACGGTGGTCTTTCTGGAGTCCAAAACCCTCTTGGAATTCGTGACGACTTCCATGCCTTCGGAAACGGGATATACGCACGAAGCCACAAGGCTCCTGGCGCCCTTTACTTCGACAACGCATACGCGGCAGGCGCCGATAGCGTTGATATCTTTCAGATAGCACAAAGTCGGGATCTTTATGCCTGCCTTTTTGGCGGCTTCCAATATGGTGGTGCCTTCGGGCACGCTGACCGCTTGTCCGTTTATTTTAAGGTTTATCATTTTTACATCTTCCATATTATCGTCCTCCTACTTCCTGACAATGGCGCCGAATTTACATTTTTCCATACAAGCGCCGCACTTGATGCACTTCGACTTGTCGATGACGTGCTTTTCTTTGACCGCGCCGGTGATGGCTCCCACGGGGCAGTTCCTGGCGCACAGCGTGCATCCTTTACATGCGTCGGTGATCTCGTAGGACAGTAACGCTTTGCAAACGCCTGCCGGGCAGCGTTTTTCTTTTATATGCGCGATATATTCGTCGCGGAAATACCTCAGAGTGCTTAACACGGGGTTCGGAGCCGTCTGTCCCAATCCGCACAGCGCGTTGTCCTTTATGTAATAGCACAGCTTTTCCATCTCGTCCAGGTCTTCCATGGTTCCGTTGCCGGAAGTGATCTTGTTCAGGTATTCCAGCAGCCTGGTCGTGCCGATACGGCAAGGAGTACATTTACCGCAGCTTTCGTCCTTTGTGAACTCCAGGAAGAACTTCGCGATATCAACCATACAGTTGCTTTCGTCCATTACTATCAGACCGCCGGAGCCCATGATCGAACCTATTGCCGCCAGGTTTTCGTAATCGATCGGAACGTCTATCAGCGAAGCGGGGATACAGCCTCCGGAAGGTCCGCCCGTCTGAGCGGCTTTGAATTTTTTGCCGTTCGGAATGCCGCCGCCGATATCTTCGATAACCGTTCTGAGCGTCGTGCCCATGGGGATCTCCACCAAACCGGTATTTACTATCTTGCCGCCCAAAGCGAACACCTTCGTGCCCTTGCTCTTTTCGGAGCCCATCGAAGCAAACCAATCGGCGCCTTTCAGAATGATCTGGGCGACGTTGGCGTAGGTTTCCACGTTGTTCAGGATCGTCGGCTTGCCGAACAATCCTTTGTTTGCCGGGAACGGAGGACGCGGACGCGGTTCGCCGCGCTTTCCTTCTATGGAGGTCATCAACGCCGTTTCTTCGCCGCAGACGAATGCGCCGGAACCCAACCTGACGTCCAAATCGAAATCGAATCCGGTATCGAGTATGTTCTTTCCCAACAAACCGTATTCCTTAGCCTGTTTGATAGCGATCTTTATGCGCTGAACGGCTATCGGGTACTCCGCGCGGATATAAATGTAACCTTGGCAGGCGCCGATCGCATAACCGGCTATAGCCATTGCCTCGATGACGGAATGGGGGTCGCCTTCAAGGATACTTCTGTCCATAAACGCGCCGGGGTCGCCTTCGTCGGCGTTACAGCAAACGTATTTGATACCCGTTTCGTCCGCCTTCGCGTTGCGGCAGAACTGCCATTTCAATCCCGTCGGGAATCCCGCGCCGCCTCTGCCGCGCAATCCGGACGCTTTTATGACGTCGATGACTTCCTGAGGTTGCATCTCCGTCAGGACTTTGATCAAAGCCTGGTAACCGTCGTAAGCGATATATTCGTCGATGTTTTCGGGGTTGATAACGCCGCAGTTCCTAAGAGCGACTCTGGTCTGTTTCTTATAAAAGTTGGTTTCCGAAAGCGCCTTGGTGATCTCTTCGGTCTTGTGGTCTTTGTATAAAAGCCTTCTGACCAGCCTGCCCTTTATCAGGTGTTCCGAGATCAGCTCCGGCACGTCGTCCACGGTGACGTGAGAATAAAACGAACCTTCCGGATAAATTATGACGACGGGGCCCACGGCGCACAATCCGAAACAGCCCGTCTTTACCAACATTACTTCGTCGGAAAGCTTTTGTTCGGCAAGCTGTTTTTGGAAAGCGTCGTAAATCTCGCCGGAGTGATTAGAGTGGCAACCGGTGCCGCCGCAAACTAGTACTGTACTTCTGAACATACGATTCCTCCTATTGTTCGCCTATGACGTAGTCGGTGACCACCTGACCGCCGATGATATGACGATTGAATATTTCTTTTGCCTTTTCGGGATCGACCTTTACATAAGTAACCTTTTCTTCGCCGGGGATGAAAACTTCGACGATGGGTTCAAGCTTGCACATTCCCAGACAGCCCGTCCTGGTGACCTTTACGTTGTGAGCCCCCTTTTCCGCAACCAGATCGACGAATTCGTTGAAAACGGGTCGCGCGCCGGCGGCTATTCCGCACGTAGCCATTCCGACTACGATACGAGTTTCCTGCTCGGCATCGGAGTTGTCGCGATTGACGATACGGGCCTGCATCTTGTCCCTGATCGCCTTGATATCAGCAATTGACTTCATAAAATTATACCTCCGTTGATGCTTTCGATGTTCTCTTTCAGCATATCTTTTAAAAATGAAATGATTTCGGGCGAATCTATCGGAATACCGCCCAATTCTTTTTTGATCTCGCGCGTGTCGAAAGTGAAAGATCTGTTATCCACCGTATATACCCACACGAAATCCATGTCCTCTCTGAGTAGCGTCACCGCGCTTTCGGCTACGTCGCCCAACGGAGCGCGGTCTATGGAATCGATCACGAAACTCGCCGTCACCGTCGTCCCGACGCCCAATTCCGATTCTATCGAAAAGCTGCCGCCGGTCGTTTCCGCCGCTTCCTTGAACAGCGGTATTCCCATTCCCACCTTTCGGGTCGTCCTGGTCGTGGTGAAAGGATCGGTCACGCGTTGCAAAAAGGCTTTGTCCATTCCCGTGCCGTTGTCGGATATCGAAATCGTCAGCAAATTGTTTTTGGCTTCTATCGTTATCACCACCAAAGACGCTTTCGCCTTTACCGAATTTTCGGCAATATCCAGGATGTTTAAAGCCAGCTCCCGCATTCCTACATGTACTCCCTGAGGATACCGTCGAGTTGGTCTGTGGTCAGTTTGCCGTATACGTTGGAATTGATCGTCATTACCGGCGCCAATCCGCAGCAGCCGATACAACGGGTCTCCACCAACGAAAATCTGCCGTCCTCGGTGCATTCGCCCGATTCGCAGTTCAGCTTCGTTTTCAGCGCGTTGATTATATCGCCTGCGCCCTTAACGTAACAAGCCGTTCCCAGACATACCGAAACTTGATAGGCGCCGCGCGGCTGTAACGTGAACTGAGCGTAAAAAGTAGCTACGCCGAACACTTCTTCCAAAGAAACGTTCAATTTCTCGGCGATACGCTTTTGTACCTCGATGGGCAGATAGCCGTAAATTTCCTGCGCGTTCTGCAACGCCGGCATCAGCCCGCCCGGCACCGATTTGAGTTCTTCCAACTTTTCGTCCAATGCCTTGGCTTGCTCCGGGGTCTCCGTAAAAGGTAACTTTGTCAGTTTGATCTTTGCCATTGAATCCTCCAAAGAATTGTCGTATAAAACTTCGCGCGTATACGCGCAAAAATATTATATCACACGCGCGATAAAAAAGAAAAGAGGATATTTATATTTTTTTAATATAATCTCCGTATCGGTTTCGGCGCGTGCATATACCCGGAAAATACGCAAAAAAAAGAGCCCGCTTGCCGGCTCTGAGTTGTGGAGGAGGGATTGAGAATATTTAAAGATTTTCGCTTTTATTTTCAGCCCTGCAAGCGTTTAAGGGCAAAGCGTCCGTTTTTTTCGTCGTATCCTTACGACGTTTATATATTATCAACCGAATATGAATTTACAACCCCTCGTTTTATGAAAGTTCGGTGACAAATTTGTAATCGTTACGGAGTTTTTGACGAATTTTGTTTCCTTGAAAAATAAAAAAATACGCAAAACGCTTTTTACGCAGGTATCCGTTCCCGGTATCAATCCTTTTCCGGGGATCTCAGATAATCTATCAGCGCGGCGGCAGTCCTTTCGGGCAAATCGACGAAATTGCGCCTTTTGCCTATGTCCGAAAGAGTATGCGCGTCGGAAGAACGCAGCACTCTTTTACCGGGATAACCGCCTTCGCCCGCAGCCGTGAATTCCACGGCGGTATACTCTTCCGGCACCGCGCCCAATACCGCCGCCATTCCGAAAGCCGTTCTGTCCACATGCGCCGGCACGGCTATCCCGCCGTGCTTTTCGGCAAGTTTTCTTAGATCTATTTCGCCGATTTCCGCCGCCGTCAGCAACAGTCTTTCTTCCCTTCCCGTCACCTCGTCGTCGGAATTGACGATCAGTTGGTCGCCGAAAACTTCGGGTCGGTTCTTCAGATCGGAAAACGGTATCTCCGCAAAGAACGCCTCCAGGCTGTCGGCGTCCGGGAAAAGACACAGCACGTGTATGTCTTCGTTGGTCTGTATCTCCGCGCCGGGTACCACCAGAACGTCCAGAGCCTCGCCCACTTCGATCGCCGCGCGCACGTTGCCTATCGCGTTGTGATCGGATACGGCAATGATCTCCAGCCCCATCGCCGCGGCGTAAGCCACTATGTTCACCGGGGTCATGTCGTTATCGCCGCACGGCGACAGCGCGCTGTGGATGTGCAGGTCGTACAAATAGCGCATCGCGGTCAGATCTTCCTTACTGCCTCGTAAACTCCGAGATCGGTGACTATCATATTCAGTCCCCTTTCCTTTACGCGCGCCGCCAGCGTCGCGTCGGGTTCGACGCCTTCGCATATCACCGTCAACGCTATGTCCGCAAGCGTCTGCACGGCGGCGACGTTTTGATTGTTCATCACCGTGAACCATACCGAATCCGCAGGAGCTTTAGAAATCACGTTGCTCAGAAAGTCGCCGCAGTATCCGGCGGTAATTTCGCGTTTGGGATCCTCGATGTTGATTATTCGGGCACCTAAAGCCTGTATTATGCTGTCTATAGTCATTGGTTGTCCCGCCTTGTGCACATTTCGTAAGTTGTTTCGCCGCGCGCGACGTCTTCGGCAAAAGCCCTGCAGCTCGGCGCGCCGCAAGCGCCGCAATCCAGGTGCGGCAACGATTTATAAATGCTTTCTATGCGCTGCATTTTTTCCATTGCTACGGCAAAATCGGAATCGAGTTTGTATACGTCCTGCGGCGTCGGAGGGCATTCCCAATGATAGAACCGACGGGGCTTGTCCTCCTCCGTAAGTCTGTTCGCGACGGGAGGAAGTTTATCCCTTAACGCGCGGATCCTGACCCTTGCCACGAACGGATTTTCGACGTTCAGCACGCCGCCCACGCACCCCGACGGACAGGCTCCCAATTCCACGAAATCGATATAATTCAGGCTGCCGTCTTCCATGGCTTTCAGAACGTTGTTGATGTTTTCCATACCGTCCGCCGCCAGGTATTTGTTCTGATATATCCCCAAAGATTCGCCGCCGGAAGCCGCCCAGCGAACTCCGAGGATCCCCGTTTTGGAAAGTTGTTTCAGAGGTTTATCCTTCAGGTGCGACATAACTCCCAGAAGTTTGAAATACAATTCGCCTATAGACAGGACTCCGTCCGCGGCAGGCTTGTTCAATCCCATTCCCGTTTTCAGCGCGTAAACTTTAGCGGGGCACGGGGATATGAAAAAGACGCCTATGTCTTCGGGAGGCACTCCCTCTTTTTCGGCTTTTTCCCTGGCAAGCCGCAACGCGACGTCCGCCGGAGCCACAAGGTCTATGACGTGCGAAAGCAAGCTGTGATAGCGCATCATTATCAGTTCCAGCACGGCGGGACAGGCGGAGGAAATTATCGGCTTTTTCAGTTTGCCTTCGCGCATCAGGTTCCTGGTCTCCTCGCTGATCAGCTCCGCGCCTCTCGCCACCTCGAAAACGTCGTCGAACCCCAATTCCAACAAAGCGTTCAATACCAGATTGACGTCTTCCAGGTTGTTGAACTGTCCGAACAGCGACGGAGCCGGTACCGCTATGCGGTATTTGTATTTGAAAATATCCTCGAACGGATCGTACGCAGGAAGTTTTGCCTGGTGAGGACACATACGAACGCATTCGCCGCAGCCGATACAGCGATCGTAATGCACTTTGGCTTTCCCGTTCCGGACGCGGATCGCCTCCGTCGGACAGCGCTTCATGCAGGCTATACAGCCTTTGCATTTATCGGAATCCAGCGTAACGGTATGCAGACTTTTATCCATCGTTTCTCCTTCAACGGGCGAAGTTTACGACCATGGTCACCGTCGTACCTTCGCCTACGGTACTTTCGATATTCATACTGTCGGTATATTTTTTCATATTTGGCAGACCCATTCCCGCGCCGAATCCAAGATCGCGCACGGCGTCGGGCGCAGTCGAATACCCGTCCTTCATCGCCAATTCGATATCGGGGATGCCCGGTCCGTGATCTTCCAGGACTATGACGATCCTGTCCGGGAAAATATCGACCACGGCTTTGCCGCCGCCGGCGTGGATCACCATATTGATCTCGCCTTCGTACATGGCGATCGCTACTTTTCTGACGAAAGCCGGATCGACGCCCAACATCTTTAACGTCTTTTTTACTTCATCAGACGCCGAACCCGCCGAAACGAAATTGTTTCCGGCGACGTCGAATTCCAAATGCAGCGCCGTCATACGGTTATCTCGCCCGGTTGCAATCCTTCGGCATACAAGGTTCCGCAAGCCGAATACATACGGTGACCGCTGGAGATCAAAGCTATGCCCTTGCCTTTGGCGATCTCGATCATATCCTCCGTGGGGCGTTTGCCGCGCACCAGGGCTATGCATTTAATGTCCATCATATCCGCCGTACGGATGACCTGCGGATTGCAAAGCCCGGATATCAGCAGTGCCTGATCTTTCACGAAAGCCAGCACGTCGCTCATCATATCCGACGCGCACGCCGAATGCAGATCGACGTCCATCATGTCCTCACCGCAATATACGGTTGCGTCCAATAGTTCTACGATTCGTTTGATTTTCATATTCTCTCCGTTAAATTCTGCCGCACGGCTTGGTTTATCTGGGATAAATCCTGCCCAAAGTGCGCTTGTGTTCCGAACGCGCGAAAGCACGGTCGATTTTGTTCTTTACTTCTTCTTCGGCGACGCCGTCCAGGATGTAATCGTCGATTTCCCTGTAGGTGATCCCCATTTCCTGTTCGTCGGTCTGACCTTCGAACAATGCCGCCGACGGCGGTTCGTTGATAATTTCTTCCGGGCACTCCGCGTAACGCAGGAGTTTATAGACGTCGCGCACGGTCAGATCCCCTATGGGATTGAAATCGTATGCGCCGTCCCCCCACTTCGTGAAATACCCCATCGTTATTTCGCTGAGGTTTCCGGTACCGCACACCAGGTAGTTTTTGCGCTGTGCGTAATTGTACAACGTAATCATCCTGAGTCTGGGATTTACGTTGGCGTAAGCCATGGCGTTCTGGTTTTCGTCCAGACCCTCCAATACCGCGCGGAATGCCTGTTTGACGGGAGTAAGATCGACTTCCAACGTTCCGACGTCGAATTTTTCCGCAAGCTTCAGGGCATAGTCTTTGTCCTTTGCGTAGTTCCTTTTGGATTCGCAGGGCATTATTATCCCGACTACGTTCGGAGTTGCCATTCTGCATATTATTGCGGCAAGCGCGGAATCTTTGCCTCCGGACAGTCCCAAAACGACGCCGTCGGCGCCGGCTTCGGACAGTATTTCCTTTACCCAGGCGGCTCGGTTCAGCAGTTCTTTTTCGAATTCCATAAAATTTCGGCGGATACCGCCGCTCCTTTCGATATACTGTTTTCTGTATTATAGCATATATAAGCGGCGCGTTCAATAGAAATCCCCGAAAATCGGGGATAGCCGTAAAAGTCTTCGGTAATGCCGGAGTCCCGGGGAAAAATCAACCGACGCTCCAATCCACGGGAGTCTTTCCCAAAGAAAACAAAACCGCGTTGGTTTTGGAAAAATGTCTGCATCCGAAAAAGCCCGAATACGCCGACAGCGGCGACGGGTGCGGAGCTTCGAAAATGTAATGGCGGCTTTCGGTGATCAACGCTTTTTTTGCACGCGCCGGAGCCCCCCACAGCAAGAAAACGACGGGATCCTCCCTCTCGTTTAATTTGCCGATTATCAGGTCAGTAAGCTTTTCCCAGCCGGCGCCTTTATGCGAAAACGGCTCTCCTCTCCTGACGGTGAGTATCGTGTTCAACAACAGCACTCCCTGATCCGCCCAATGTTTCAGGTATCCGTTTTGCGGTATCGGGATACCCAAATCGTCGTTTATCTCTTTGAATATGTTCTGTAACGACGGCGGCACGCGAACCCCGGGTTTGACGGAAAAACACATTCCGTGCGCCTCGCCGGGATTGTGATAAGGGTCCTGCCCCAATATAACGACTTTGACGTCGGAATAGGCGGTGGCTTTCAAGGCGTTGAAAATGTCGTGCATGTCGGGATAGACGGTATATCGGGAATATTCTTCCTTTAAAAATTCCCTCAGCGCCCGATACCAATCGGATTCGAAGGCTTCCTTTAAAATGCCGTCCCAATCGTTTCCTATATGTACCATGCATTTATATTACAACGCCGTCCGGCAAAAGTCAACTAGCCTATCTTTTCGCCTCCGAAAGCGTTTCCTCCCTGACAGCCGCCGCAGCAAAGCACTATCAACAGCAACGCAAGGCATTGATTGTTGGCATTCAGATTTCCGTCGCAACCGCAGCAAAGCACTATCAGTAACATCGCCAAAGAATTGTTTTGCAGCATATTCACCTCCGACAAGATTTCTTTTCTTTCTACAATATGCACCGAAAATTCTTTTCGTTACGGAAATAGCATATCCTGGGAGGCGAATATGGCTGAATTGATAGCTAGCGTAAAAACCTGCGACCTGGTCCGCACCTACCTGCCGTCCAACCAGGATCTTGCCGATATGTGCGCGTTTTTTTCGGTATTCTGCGACGTCACGAGGGTAAAGATGCTGTCGGCGCTGTCCATCGACGAACTGTGCGTCGGGGATCTGGCGGCGCTGCTGGCTCTGAATCAGACCACCGTTTCCCATCAGCTGAAGATCCTGCGCGACGCCGGATTGGTCACCACCAGGCGCGAAGGGAAAATAATATTTTACAGAGTCGCTTCCGAACACGTCGAAACGGTTATGAACGTGGGCGCCGGATATCTGTTGGAGATCCTGCCGCCGTCCAGAAAAAATTCGGACGAAAGAACGGACGCCGAACGCGCCGAATAGGAACACGTTTTTTTCGGAAGGGAGTTTTTCGGTTTTTTGGATAAGGAGATTCGGAACGCTCCGATAACAAAGGTTTTGTCCGCTTCGGACTTATTTTTTCGTGATTTTTTCGACCAGCGGCACGGCGTATCTGTAACCCCACAACAGCAACGCGTCGTATAGTAAAAACGCTATCGTGAAAATCAGATTCAGCAGAAAATACAACAGCCCTGCCGGTTCGATATTGATATTCAACGCTTCGAAATTGACTACCAGGATGTCGGTAAGATAATAAATCACCAGGAACACGAAGCACGAATACGCTATCTTTACGGGATAGGTGATATACCATTTGATCTTAGGCTCGCGGTTATGCAAAAAGACGGTCAGTATCGTATAAAAACCGCCTATCAAAACAAACGACAAAACGTGGATGTTCGCAAAAATGCCGCCCAGCCCGGATACCGCGACGTAAGCCAGCACGGCTTCGCGGTAATATTTTTTCGTCAGCGGCAACATTATGCCGCAAGCCGCAAGGATATTGAGGCTGAGCGAAAGGTTTGTAACGTAAAAGGATAGGATCACCGCGCCCAGGCTGATTGCGGCGCCTATGCCCGCCAAAGCCAACCTGTCGGCAGAAAAACGCAACCGTTTCATTTAACAGCAACTGATCAGATCTCCGCCCATACATTCGCAGCAGCAATCCGCGCAGATAAGGCTGGTACAGCAATCGCAGGGAGTCATTCCCCTGCCTCCGCGCCTGTAATCGGCATCGTTGGAATAGCTTCTGTCGTTACCGCCGTCGTCGCGGTAATTGTATACGTTGGAACGCGCATAGCCGTCGCCTTGTTGCGTCCTCATTTTTTCCTCCATATGCTTTAAAGCACCGGTATATTTAGTGTTGTTGGGTTCGTCGTTCACGGCGGTCTTCAATTCGGAAACGGCGTCGTTGTAACGCTTCTTCGAATAGTATATGACCGCTTGCAGGAAGTGCCATTCGGCGGTCTTTTCGGTAATTCCGTCCAATACCGTCTGTGCCTCGTCGTAACGGCGGTTTCTTACCAGAGCGTCCGCCTCCTCGATCTTGTCCTGCACGGTCGTCACGAAGTGCCTGGAGCTGAGGATATCGTTCGCGTCGCGGTACGCTTCTTCTATTTCGTCCAATTTTTCACACGCTTCCGCACCGACGTCGCCGGGTTCGAAACGTTTGTCTTCCCACTTCGCGCGCGCAGCTTTATACGCTTCGTAAAGTTCGTTTTGGGTTACCGATTCGTCGACTCCGAGAGTCACAAAAGGGTCTTTTTGCATTTAATACCTCCGGACTTCAATACCTCTTCCGTTTTGGCGCGAAGCCCCAAATATATTACGTTCGACAGCGGTCCTTCGCTGACGGTGATACGCATTTTATCGTATGCCGCACGAATGTTACGAATGTATCCGAACAGCCTTTCCGATACGAATTTTCTCAGCTTTTCAAGTTCTTCGCCCTCTACGGGAGCGTCGGCGAAAGGATTGAAACAGCCCTTTTCGACGTCCTTTTTCAGGTCGTCGAAGGCGTCGATTTCGTATATCCACCTTCCAAGGTCGGCGCACAGCGCCGTCAGATGTTCGTCGGGGTTCTTGCAGGCGGCAAGCCCTACCGCCACCAACATATCCGCGGAAGTACGGGACAATGCGTCTATGTCGCGGCTGCCGGCGGATTCCAGAGCGTGCAGTTCCGAAAAACATTTTTTCAGAGCTTTATCCAATTCGGGAAGGCGCGCGGCTGCCTTTTTGTAGTAAGGCTTTAAAAAACTTCTGACGGTTCTATGCCGTATTCCGCCCCTGTCGGACAAGTCGTCGTACACTTTATAGTAACCTAAAACGGTGTTTATGTCAACTATTCTTTCCTGTACGGAGTCGTTTAAAACCACCGGAAATTTGGGACCTACGGGGTGGATTATGCATCTTTGCATATCGAAAGAAGGCTCCGCGTCCTCGTAATTGTGCGCCAGCATACTTAAAAAAGCAATGTCGTAATTGACGCCGAGTCTCATCAGCGCGCCTTCTTTACGCGCTATGGTTTTGCACAGCCCGCAATAATAGGCTTTGTAGGTGTTGAAATCCTTTATAAGAATATTGGGTTTGTCTACTTTTATATAACCGAACACTTATTGCTCCACCAGCCCTACTTTGCGTTTGACTTTTTGCATTGTGCGACGGGCTATCCGACGCGCTTTTTCGGCGCCTTCCTTGGCTACGTTCAAAAGGTATTCCTTATCGCCCATCAGCCTGTCGTATTCTTCTTTTATCGGTTTCAGCCTTTCGACTACGGCTTCGCCGCAGGCTTTTTTGAAAGAGGCATAGCCTTTGTCGCCGTAAACGCGCTCTATCTCGTCGAAACTCATACCGCCCATTTCCGATAAGATCACCATCAGATTGGATATTCCGGGCTTGTTTTCGGGGTCGTATCTGACTACGGTTTCGGAATCGGTGACCGCCCTGGCGAATTTTTTCATTATCGAATCGGGCTCCTCGATTATCGATACCGAAGCGTTGGGGTCGGGATCGGATTTCGACATCTTCTGCCCCGGTTGCTGCAGGCTGAATACCTTCGCGCCGCGTTCGCCGATATACGCTTCCGGCACGGTGAAGGTCGGGGAATACAGATTGTTGAATCTTACGGCTATATCCCTCGTGATCTCCAGGTGCTGTTTCTGGTCTATCCCTACGGGAACGAGCGAGGTCTGATACAACAATATATCCGCCGCCATCAAAACGGGATAATCCAACAGCCCCATATTGATGTTGTCGGCGTGTTTTGCCGCCTTGTCCTTGAACTGAGTCATACGCTGCATCTCGCCGATATAGGTGAAACAATTCAGTATCCATTGCAGTTCGGTGTGCTCCGCAACGTGGGATTGGAAATAAAGTATGCTCTTTTCGTGGTCCAGGCCGCAGGCTATGTATTGCGCGAAAAAGGACAGCGCGCGCTTTCTGTATTCTGCGGGCACCTGTCTGACCGTCAAAGCGTGCAGATCGGCGATACCGAATATGCAATCGTAATCGTCCTGAAGCTTCAGCCAATTGGAAATTGCGCCGATATAGTTTCCGATCGTGATGATGCCGGTGGGTTGGATACCGGAATAAATGATTTTTTTATCCATTGTTTTTAAGTATACCGTAGATTTTATTCAACATATCCGCTTTTTCGATGACTTCGGTATGTATCGGTTCTTTGTATTTCAACGAAGCGATCTCGTCCGGGACCGCCACGCCCGTGAATCCGTTCAGCCTTTTGATCGCGCGGAAAGGATCGGGCTCGTCCGAACCCGTCAAAGAACGGTATACGTCGTGCGCGAACTTATAAGGCGACGCCGTGGAAACTATTACCGTCTTCGAAGGATCGCCCGTTTCCGTCAGGTAATCGTAATAGGCGCTGACGGCTACGGCGGTATGCGGATCCAGCAGATAATCGTGCGTTTCAAAGAAATTGTCTATCGCGGACGCCGTATCATCTTCGGTAGCCGAATAGCCTTCGAACAGGCTGAATTCGTCGGGAATGCTGTCGAAATCTATCTTATACATTCCGAAACGAGACAATTCTTCCATCTGTTTTTTTACGAAGCCGGGATCTCTGCCGCACATTTCGAACAGCAGCCTTTCCAAATTGGAGCTGACCAGGATATCCATCGAAGGCGACATCGTCTTGCGGAAGGGGCGGTTGGAATCGTATTTGCCGTCCGAGAAAAATTCCGTCAGCACGTCGTTGGAGTTGCTGGCGACTATCAGCTTCCCTATCGGCAGGCCCATTTTATACGCATAATAAGCGGCGAGAATGTTTCCGAAATTGCCGGTAGGCACCACGAAATTTATCTTGTCGCCCATATCTATCTGTTCGGCGCCGACAAGGTCGAGGTACGCCGAAACGTAATAAACGATCTGCGGAGCCAGCCTTCCCCAATTTATGGAGTTCGCGGAAGACAGCGCGTAGCCCATTTTCGCAAACTCGGCTTTGCATTCGGGATCGGTGAAAATACGTTTGACTCCCGTCTGCGCGTCGTCGAAGTTGCCTTTTATGCCTATGACGTGAGTATTGGTACCCGTCGTCGTCTGCATTTGCAGTTTCTGCAGTTCGCTGACGCCCTCCGACGGATAAAAAACGATTATTTCGGTGCCTTCGACATCCTTGAAACCTTCCAGAGCCGCCTTGCCGGTGTCGCCTGAAGTCGCAACCAGGATCAGCGTCTTTTCCCCGTGCGAAAACTTTTTCCGCGCCGCCGTCATCAGGTACGGAAGCAACGTCAACGCCACGTCCTTAAACGCCAGCGTCGGGCCGTGGAACAGCTCCATTATATAAGAATCGCCGTCTATGTCTATTACCGGAGCGGGTTCGGAATCGGTAAAACGCGAATACGCCCTGTCGGTATAGCTTTTCATTTCGGCTTCGGGTATTTCGTCGAAGTATTTCCCAAGTACGCAGGTGGCGCGCTCCGAATAATCCATCCAGAGCATATTTTCCAATTCTTCCCTCGTCAGTTTCGGAAAAGACGACGGTACATAAAGACCGCCGTCCTCGGCAATACCTTTAAGTACGGCTTCCTCGCCCGAAACGGGTCCGGCGCCGCGCGTGCTGATAAATTTCATTGTTACTCCTTTGCCGCGTGAACCTCTTCCTGTTCCGTCAATTCCTTAATAAAAGGCGGCAGTTCGTCGTAATCGGCGGATATCGTCAATACGAAAGTCGCTTCGGTTTTGTGGGAAATAGCCTTTAACTTTTCGAAAAAGCTGCCCATTTCCGATATGGGCTTCCCTATCATCCGCGCCGCACCGTCGATAAAAAACAGACGGATGTCGTAATTGGCTTCCAACATTCCCTGTATAAAACCTATCAAACCGTCTTCGGAAGCGATCTTGCATTCCTTTGTGTTGGTAAATCTGATCTGATATTTGATCTCGCGTATGTAGCGCGAAGTGTCGGTTATGAACACTATGTCCCCCAATTCTTTTTGTATCGAAGAATTGGCAGCGTCGATAATGCGCTTGGTTTTGCCTGTGCCCTTGGAACCGTATATGATTTTAATCATTATATCCTCTCAATTTGTTTTGGGGATAAACTCCCCTATATACATTGTACCACCTATCGCGCATTTTTCAAGGGGGAAATTAGTAGTATTTTACTCTTTTTCGGCGATGAGTTCGCGGTAACGCGCAGGGTCGCATTTTTCTATCAGACCCGTCAGTTCCTCGTCGCTCATGACCGTCGTTCTGCCGCCGGCGTACTCGGCGTCGACGGATTCTTTCACCGCCTGCACCAATGCGTCTTTTTTGTCGACTTTCTTGCCCTCTTTCAGCCTGAAATAGGCATTTATCCAGAACGCTATGCCTGCAAGCCCGGAATGCGAATCGACGGCCACCATCGGCGGTCTGCCCAGAATCTTTTCGGTATCGAAGATATTGTATATTTCCTTATCTTTCATCATTCCGTCGGCGTGGATCCCGGCGCGGGTCAGGTTGAAACTTGCGCCTACGAACGGGGTCCCGGGCGGAATTTCGTAACCCATCTTCTTTGTGAAATATTCGGCGATCTCGGTGATGACCTCCAGGTTCATCCCGCCGTCGTTGCCCCTTAAGGAACAATATTCTATCGCCATTGCCTCCAAAGGACAGTTGCCGGTGCGTTCGCCTATGCCCAACAGAGAACAGTTGACCGCGGACGCTCCGTACAGCCACGCGGTGGCGGCGTTGGTGACGACCTTGTAAAAATCGTTGTGTCCGTGCCATTCCAACAGCTCCGACGGTATTTCGGCGTAATGTTTCAACCCGTAGATTATGCCCTGCACGGAACGCGGCAACGCGGCGCCCGGATAAGTCACGCCGTAACCCATTGTGTCGCAGCACCGGATCTTTATCGGAATACCGCTTTCGTCCATAAGTTCTTTCAGCTTCGAAGCGAACGGCACCACGAACCCGTAATAATCCGCCCTGGTGATGTCCTCGAAATGGCAGCGCGGTTTAATGCCTATATCCAACGCTTTTTTGATTATGCCGAGGTATTTTTCCATAGCCCCCGCACGCGTCAGGTTCATCTTTTTGAAGATGTGGTAATCGGAACAACTGACCAATATCCCCGTTTCCTTTATACCGAGTTCCTTTACCAATTTAAAATCGCTTTCGGTAGCGCGTATCCAGCTTGTGACTTCCGGGAATTCCAATCCCAGGTCGAGGCACCTTCTCAGAGCCTCTTTGTCGGCGTCGGAGTATACGAAAAATTCGCTTTGACGGATTATTCCGTTCTTGCCGCCGAGTTTGTTCAGCAGTTTATACAGATCGGCTATTTCGTCGGGAGTGAACGGGCGCTGTCCCTGCTGCCCGTCGCGGAAAGTGGTGTCGGTGATCCATATTTCCTCGGCGCATTTCATCGGAACGTGCATAAAGTTGAACAGCGTTTTCGGTATCGATTCGTAATCGTACATTTCACGGAACAGATGCGGTTCCTTGACGTCCTGCAACTCGTGCGTAAAGTTATGCGTTTCCAATAAATTGACCGAATCGTTATAAAATATCTTATCCTTCATATCCTCACCTCTGCTTTCGTATCGCAATTACCTAAACCGACGGCGGCACACGGCCGCGTTCGGCGATCAGTCGTTTTCTATGTTGCCCAATTTCATATTCCTGTCGTACAGCTGCAACGCCTCTACCATTTCGAACATATCGCCGTCCATAAACTCGTTCAGATTGTACAGCGTCAGCCCTATTCTGTGATCGGTCACCCTGCCCTGCGGAAAATTGTACGTCCGTATGCGTTCGGACCTGTCGCCGGTGCCCACCTGAGTCTTGCGGTTTTCGGCGTATTCTTTGTCCTTTTGCGAACGGAAATGATCGTACAGCCTCGAATTCATTACCTTCCACGCTTTTTCGCGGTTTTTGATCTGACTGCGCTCGTCCTGGCATTCTACTACTATTCCGGTAGGCAAATGCGTGATGCGCACGGCGGATTCGGTCTTGTTGACGTGCTGACCGCCCGCGCCGCCGCTGCGGTATGTGTCTATTTTGAAATCCTTTTCGTTGTAATCGACGACGACTTCTTCCGCTTCGGGCAGCACCGCCACGGTACAGGTGGAAGTATGCACTCTGCCCTGCGATTCGGTTTCGGGCACGCGCTGGACGCGATGCACCCCCGATTCGTACTTCATTTTGGAATACGCGCCTTTGCCGTTTAACATAAACACGGCTTCCTTTACTCCGCCGAGTTCGGTTTCGTTCAGGTTTATTTCCTCCACCTTCCAACGCAGTCTTTCGGCAAACCTGTAATACATACGCTTCAGATCCCCGGCAAAGAGGCTGGCTTCCTCGCCGCCGGCGCCGCCGCGGATCTCGATGATGACGTTCTTGTCGTCCATGGGATCCTTCGGTATCAGCAATATCTTCAATTCGTCGATCAGCTTTTCGCGCTTGCGTTTGAGTTCGTCGAATTCGGCGGCGGCAAGTTCCGCCATTTCGTCGTCCCCGTCCATCATCTCGCGGCAGACGGCGGCTTCTTCCTCGTTTTTCAGGTATTCGGTATATTTTTCGGCGACTTCTTCCAACGACGCGCGCTCTTTTACAAGGCTTTGCCATTCTTCGCGGCGCTTTACCACCTCCGGATCGGAAACCGACGCGGTCAGCTCGTTGAAACGTTTCAGTATCGCCTCTAGTTTTTCGAACATATTTACTCCTTAAAAGTATTTCGGCTTCCGCCGGAGCTTCCCGGATCCGCCGCGCAAATATTTCCGTATATCAGCACGCGGTCCACCGGAGGAATATTGTAATCCTTTATGCGTTCGGATTCCGCCCCGAAAAGGGCGTCCACGGCGTCGGCTTCGCCGGCACCGGCTTCCAATATCAGCATTCCGCCGTCGTTCAGATAGTTTCTGCATTCGGCGGCTATCCGCCTGTAGAAATCCAATCCGTCCGCGCCGCCGTCCAACGCCCTTCCGGGTTCCCAATCGCGCACCTCGGCGGCAAGCCCGTCGATATCGCGCGAAGGAATGTAGGGCGGATTTGCAAAAACGATGTCGTATTTGCGGTTCAGCCCGTCGAACAGATCTCCCCGGAACAATTCTACGTCCGCGCCCGCCGCGGAAACGTTTTCGTCGGCAAGCGACAATGCGTCGGTATCGATGTCCGTCGCGTCGACGTGCACGCCCGTTTCCAATGAAACGGTTACGGCAAGAGCTCCCGAACCGGTGCACAGTTCCAATACCGCCGGAGTTTTACCCGATTCGGTATATCCTTTTACGGCGTCGATAACGGCTTCCGCCAGGAATTCCGAATCCAGCCTGGGTATCAGCGCGCGTTTATCCGATTTAAAAGTGCGTCCGTAAAAATATGCTTCGCCCAAAACGTACTGCAAAGGTTTCCCCGTTGCCCGTTCCTCCGCCAAAGCCTTGGCTTTTTCCGCGGCGTCCCGGCGCAGGCATCTGATGTTTTTCAAAGCCGATACCGTTTCGGTGTCGGTGACGTGCATTAAAATCAGGCGGCATTCGGTATCCGCGGAATCGCCGGAAACGGGTTTCAGTATCTCCCTGAGTTCGCGTTCCGAATTTTCGCGGCGCACGAAAGTAACGAAGGTTTTCGTCGGCATTCCGGGATCGTTTTCCAAAGCCATAGCCTCGTTGAAAGCGGCGATCGCCACTTCGGTCATACTTTCGTCGGGTTCCCTTGTAGTCAGCCTTTGGAGTGCCAAACCCGGCGCTTTAAGTACCCGAACGAAGGGATTGTCGAATTTAGCAAGCAGCTTCAAAACTTCGTAGGCGCAACCGGCGATCAGCGGTATCAAAGCTATTCTGACCAATACTTCCAATATCGTGTATTCCGGATCCCAGCCTATCAAAGCAAAGAAAACCGCGTTGAAAACTACGGATACCATCATAACGATGAATATGAAATTGGTTCCGCAACGGTCATGGAATCTGGTATGTTTTTTGACGTTTTCCGGAGTCAGAGCTTCGCCGGCTTCGTAACAGGCGATGGTCTTATGTTCGGCGCCGTGATACGCGAACAGGCGTTTGATCTCCTTCATTCTGCCGACCAACGCTATATAAATCAGGAATATGGCGACTTTGATAAAACCTATCGTCAGGTTCTCGATCAGCACTTCGGCGTACCTGCCCAGGGAATCCAATTTGATCAGAGTGTACAGACCTTTTGTAGCGTAAGTGGGGACTATGACGAACACGGCTATGGCAAGCAGCACCCCCAAAAAAGCGCCTATAAAGGCAGCCAGCTTCACCGGATTGATCTTTAATTTTTCGCGTAGCTTCTTTTCGAAAGCAGATTCCTCTTCTTCGGGATCTTCGCCGTAAACTTCTCCGGAGCGTATCAAAGTTTTAGTGCCGTCTATCAGACTAGCGACAAAAGACCATATCCCGCGTATTACGGGGATCTTCGCGATCGCAGGTTTCGGAGGCAACCTGCGGCTTTCTATCTGAATGACTCCGAGGGGATCTCTGACCGCGACGGCTTCCGAACCGGGTCCGCGCATCATAACGCCTTCCAGAACAGCCTGTCCGCCCACGGGAGAGCAATTCTTCCGTGCCATTTTCAACCTCTTTAAATTAAAATAGGTGCAGTCGCCTGCACCTACGCGGATCGTTGCAGAAACGATTATTTCTTGCCGTAACGTTTATAGAAGGAATCAACTCTGCCGCCTACGTCGACGATCTTCTGTTTGCCGGTATAAAACGGATGGCATTGATTGCAAATATCGACTTTCAACACGTCTACGTTTTTGGTAGTACCCGCCCTGAACTTGGCGCCGCATGCGCAAACGACATCGACAACTTTGTAATTCGGATGGATCTTTTCTTTCATTTTTATAACCTCTTAGGACTGATTTTGTTTATAGTGCTTTGCTATTATATATACAAAATAAAATAATGTCAACTGTTTTATCGGTTTTTAAATAAGTTTTAACTTTTCGGCGGACGCCGTTATACTTTTATGGCGGCGACGGTGTGCGACGCTCCCTCCGCGGAAAGCTCCTCGAAAAGGCTCTGTACGTCCTTCAAAGGCACAGTCTTGTCGATAAATCCGTCGAATTTCAATATTTTCTGTGCCAGAAGGTTGATCGCCGCGGAAAATTCTTCCCTGGCGTGAGTGACCCCCGTCACGATCAGGTTCTTTGCGGCTATTTCGGAAATGTTGCATTCCATTTTCGGCGTGTAAGCGGTATGCATACTCACTATTACCGACGTGCCGCCTTCCGCGGTTATGGTGTACAGATAGTTCGGGCTTACCCCGGAAAGCGCCTGTATCACGGTATGATCAGCCATTCTGCCGCCGGTGACGTTCCTGACGCGTTGGGATACGTTTTCTTCGCCTTCGTTTACCGCATAGTATACGCCCGAAGATTTAGCAAGTTCCAGGTACTTTTCGTCGGAAGTGATCAGAATGGGTATCGCCTGATAATACAGCGCCAGCTGCGCTATTATGAGATTCAGCACCGAACCCCCTATTATCGCAACGTAATCGCCCTTTTTCACCTTCAACGACTTTATCGTTTTCAGCGCGATCGCCACGATATCGGTGAATACACCCTCTTCTTCGCGGACGTTTTCGGGAAACGGAACTATGTTGTCTATCGGAACGGATATGAAATCCCTCAGAAAACCGTCTTCGTGTATGCCGTACAGCCGCGGCGGAGCATAGCCCGATTCGGTATCGCCGTCGATGTCGATATAAGGATTCAGAATGACTTTCGCGCCTAGCTTCAATCCGTATTCGTCCCTGTCTTCCGAAACGACTGCCGTCGCCATTCTGCAGGGAACGCGCGGATAATCGACGCCCGCCTTGCCTTCGAATATGGCGACGTCGGTAATAGAAGGAAGTATCAAACCCAGCTTGAGTTTTATATACGACTCGGGCGGATTGTTTTCCGCTTCGGTCTCTTTAAAAATTTTTTCGCCCGTAGCTTTGTAGAGTTTCATTGCTTCCTCCGTTCTTTTGAAATATTATATCACTTTGCGCATTGATTTGCAACAATGCCGTTAAAAGAATATTATGATATTTACCGGTTTTCAAAACAAAAATCCCCGCTTGCAAATCCCGTCCGGAGAATCTTTCTTACGGCGGAGCGGAGGGCGAGCGTTTGCGCCTGCAAAGCGCACCGGGCGTCACAGAATCTCGGCTATCCTCTTTACGTTGCCCGCGCCCAGCAGCAGCACCGTATCGCCGGGCGTCAGATATTTTTTCAAAGCGTCGCCGAGGCTTATCAGATCCCCGTAGTAATAGCAGTTTTCGTGAACTTTACGTATTTCCTCGTACAGTTGAAAAGCCGTCATTCCGCCGCCCGATTCCCTGGCGGCGTATTCTTTGAAAACGAAGACGGCGTCGGCGTCGCAAAACGAGTACACGAACTCCTTTGCCAAAGCCGCCGTCCTGGAAAAAGTATGCGGTTGGAAAACGGCGATCAGCCTTTTCGGCGACAGCCCCAGAGCCGTCTGCAGCGCCGCGCGTATCTCCGTGGGGTGGTGGGCGTAATCGGCATAGAGCTTCGCCCCGGCGTACGGCATCAGGAATTCAAACCGTCCCTTTACCCCCGTAAACCTTTTGATGCCGCGTCTGACGGTTTCCGGCGATACTCCGTAAATCAGCGCCGCCGCCGAAGCCGCAAGCGCGTTATAAATATTGTATTTTCCCGGAACAGACAGCTCTATATCGATATTCGGGTATCCGCTACGCTGTATACGGAATCCGAAACATCCGTTTTTCCGGACTGCGATATCCACCGCACGGAAATCCGAAGGGCTATTCACCGAAAAGGTTAAAGTCTTCTTATATGCGCATTTACGCATACGGTAGAACTCCGAATCGGCGTTTATCAGCGCGGTGCCGCCCGGTTTCAGATCGTTCGAAAAATATTCGAAGGATTCGAACGCGTCGTATTTGTCGGAATAGCAATCGGGGTGGTCGAATTCCACGTTCAGTATTACGGCTATATCCGATCTTAAAGTCAGAAAGGAGCGTTTGTATTCGCAGGCTTCCGTCAAAAACAGGTTGTCGCCGCGGTATACCAGATTTCCGAAGCCGGGCAGTTCGCCCCCTATATGCGCCGTGAACATCTCCCCCTGCGTTTCGAAAATCGACGCCAGCATTCCCGTGACGGTGGTTTTGCCGTGCGTCCCGGCGACGGAAACGGTATAAGGATATCTTTCGGCTATTTCCGACAGCAGCGCCGCTCTGGAAATTCGTTTTTTACCGGTTTCGATCGCGCGGCAAAGTTCCGGGTCGTCCGACGGCACGGCGGCGTTGAAAACAACGAGATCCGCTTTGTCGACAGCTTCCGGACAGCTGCCGGTCACGCACGTTACGCCCCACTCCGCAAGCTCTTCCGCGGTTTTTGAAAAATTCCTGTCCGAGCCCGTAACGGTATGCCCCTTCAGAATCATCAATTTGGCAAGTGCAGACATACTGATACCGCCGATACCCGTAAAATGAATTTTCAAGCCTTCCCCCGACGCATAGAATATAATATGCTTGTGCCCGTTAAAAGGTGATTTTTCGTTTGCCGGGCGGCAAAAATCGGGAGCTCTGTCCGGTTAGCTATTATAAATTGTCAAATAGTTATTGAATTGTTTCAAAGCCGGGTGTATAATATTCCCGTAGTATTGATCTCAGAGGGAGTATTTTATGAAAATCACAGACGTAAGGATACGATTGATTCCGCACGGAACAAGGCTTCGGGCGATCGCTTCGGTAATATTCGAGGACGCATTCGTTGTACACGACATCAAATATCTTGTCGGCGAAAGCGGACCGTACATAGTAATGCCGTCCCGAAAAATGAACGACGGTTCGGCCAAAGATATCGCCCATCCCATAAACAACCTGATGCGTTCGCATCTGTTGGAAAAGATATCCGAAGCCTACGAATCGAAACTCGTCGAGTGACCGCTTTTTAATTTCGGAACGAATCCAAAAAAGTTTTGAATAATCCGATGATCCCGCACAAGCGGGATTTTTAACCCGTTTAATCGGTTCGGGTCCCGTCGCCGCGACGTGCGGCGGATTCGTAATACAAATAATCGACCTTCCCCAAGGGCGTCAGTCTGATGTTTTCGGTTTGCACTATTTCCCTCGGAACGGCATAGCGCATGACAGATGACGCGATCTTTTTTCTGATAGCGTTTTTCAATGCCCCGTCCAATTCCGCGCCCCCTTCGGTCTCTACGTAAAGACGGACGTAAGGTTTGCCGTTTGAGTCCGTCATTCTTGCGGCACAGGCTCCCGAAACTCCTTTTACGGTAACCGAAACCGCCTCTATCTCCGAAGGGAAGACGTTTATCGCCGCGATTTTCAGACTGCGTTTTATCCTTTCCGAAAAGTACAGATATCCGTCCCGGTCTACATGACCCATATCCCCCGTCCTCAGCCATCTGACGCCGTCGGCGTCGGTATAGACGGCTTTTTCGGTAGCGGCGGGATCTTTAAAATAACCGCTCATCAGCGACACTGCCGCGACTTCGATCTCTCCGGCGGTCATCGGCGGCAATTCCCTGCCGTCCGCGGTGATTTTTATGCGGTTTCCGTTCAGAGCCTTGCCCTGCGAACGCTTTCTGGAAGCTCCGGCAGGGTTGACGGTGACTACCGAAGCCGTTTCGGTCAGTCCGTAGCCTTCCAAAATTTCGGCAGGACTTCCGTACCGCGAAAGAATTCGGTCGAATTTATCTTTTATCTCCGGGCTAAGGACGTCGCCGCCGCAGAATATGCGCACGATATTCGCAAGTTTCCTGCCGCGGAACGAATTTTCCTCGCAAAGTTTCCTGTACATGCTCGGAACCCCCGCAAGATGAGTTATATTGCGGCGTTTTATCATTCTTGCCGCTTCTTTTGCCTTGAAAACGGGTTCCAGAACGACTCTGATGTGGCAGGCTATCGTATGCGCGGATATTCCCAGCCCGAATCCGTGGAATACGGGAAGCATCATCAGCATTCCTCCGTCGGGAGGGATCGTCGCGGGATCGGGATGCACGCTTGTGACGACGGCGCGCTCCAATTCGTTCAACGCTTTCGCGGAAATGACGACGGTCTTCGGTTCTCCCGTCGTACCTCCGGAATGTATGAAAGCCGCGGCGTCCGAACCTTTTCCCGTTTCGGGTTCTATCGGCTCAAAACCGTTTATGACCTCGAAATAATCGGCTTTTCTGCGTATTTTTGATAATGAATATAAAAATTTCAGCGGTTTTCTGTAATAAAACGGAGAACACAGAACGGCTTTTACGCCGAGTTCTTTTAAAGTTTCGGTATGGCGCGGAAGTAATTTATCGTATAAAAAGACGATTCCGGAGCCGGTTTTCCGCAAAATGCGTTTTAACGTTCCCGTCGGAAGCCTGGGGTTTATCAGGTTTGCCGTCAGCCCTGCCGCAGACGCGGCGTAAACGGCAAAAAACGCCTCCGGGATATTCGGCAGCATTATCGCGACGCTGTCGGACGGGCAGTTTTCCTTTAAAAAAGCCGCCGTTTTTAAAACCTTTTCGCGAAACTGCGCCTGCGTAAAGGTTTCGGAATAATATTCCAACAAAATTTTGTCGGGTTCCGTCAGCCAATCGGACAAATATGCGAATATACCTTTATCCGTATTCATATATTTATGATACAATGTTTTACCTGAATTTGCAATTAAATAAGTAATATGGGGGTAATATGCTTTTAAGCTCGCTATACGGAAAAAAAGTTTTGTTTGCTGCAACGGCCGAACATATCGGCACGGTTAAAGGCGTAGTTACGGATAACCGTACATATGAACCGAGGTTCATCTATACCGACAGACATATGTTCATTCCCTACCGGTACGTCACGCGCGGAAAAGACATATTACTTTCGGCGCATATCGGCGAAAAAGCATATGCGGAAGAACGCTTGATTTTCTGTCCTGAAGCCGAAATATATTCGTCGAAAGGCAGATTTATCGGTAAATTGAAAGATCTTTCGCTGCAATCAAAACGTAAAACGCTGATTACCGACAAAGGAAACATATCTTTGAAAAGAGTCGGGGGCGCTTCGGGCGATTTCATAATATTGCTGCCCCATCTGAAAAGCGGCGATCCGTTACCGGAAGGCTCCGAACGCGTGACGGTAGAAGCCGTCGATCCGCCGACCGCGGCAGAAGCCGAAGAACCCGTCATTGGAGCAGCCTTTTCGGCAAAAGAAGAACCGGTAGCGCAGATCGAACCGGCTATCTCGGGCGATTACGGATATCTGATCGGAAAACACACCACGAAAGAAGTTTCCGATATAGGACGTTCCTTTGTAGTGATGGCGGGAACATTGATCACCGAAAAACTGATCCAGAACGCCCGAAAAGCAGGAAAACTTGCGGAAATAGCGTCGAAAAGCGGCGAGTAACCTAATTACTGCGCCGCAACGGCGCCGTCCGCGACTGCGGTAACGATCTGCCTTAAAGGAGTGTTCCTGACGTCCCCCGCCGCATAAACTCCGGGCACGGAAGTGCGCATTGCGGAATCCGTGACTATATACCCGTTTTTGTCCAATTCCAAAGCGCCTGCGAACATTTCCGTATTCGGCACCGTGCCGACCGCGACGAACAGAGCCGAAACCTCTAGTTCCTCCCTCCCGGAAGGTATCAGGGACACTTCTATCCTTTCCAGGCGTTCCTCTCCCGACAGAGCCGTAACCAGACCCGTCAGCCTGTTTATCTTCGGTTCGGAAATTACCCTGTCGGTCAATGCCTTTGCGGCGCGGTATTCGTTACGGCGGTGTATCAGCGTAACCGACGCGCAGATGTTTTTCAGATAAAGCGCTTCCGTCAGCGCGGAATCGCCGCCCCCCACCACCGCGACGTGCTTTCCGCGGAAAAAGCCTCCGTCGCATACGGCGCAGAAACTTATGCCGTTTCCGATGAATTTTTCCTCTCCGCTTAGTCCCAATTTACGGTGTCCGGCACCCGTGGCAATAATTATCCTGTCCGCAAAAATATCAGTTTTTGTATCTGTGGATACTATTTTATGCTTCAAATCGGCACATACAGCTTTTTCATACAATATGACGGCGCCGAACGAAACCGCCTGCGACATCATATTTTGCACCAACGAAAACCCGTCGGTAGATCTTACGCCGGGATAATTTTCGATTTCAAAAGTTTCCACAGCCTGACCGCCCGGCTGCGCACCGGCAAGCACGACGGTCTTTTTCCCCGCCCTTGCCGAATATATTGCCGCGCTGAGCCCCGCAGGGCCTGCGCCTATTATCAAAGTATCGCATTCCATAGTTTAAATTATAAACCATTGTTTCCGAAAATAGCAACAAATTATTTTTTTTATCCGTTCACGCGCGTAGATCGTGTCGCATATCGCGGAGTACGGGCGTATCCGGGAAACAAAAACGTACTGCGTCCGACAAGATGATCGGTCGGTTTCCGATAAAAACCGAAACGGCAACGCCTTTTATCCGTTTCTGACGGTATACAAAATAATGAAGTATATAAACTGCTCCGTCGGAACACACGGAATAATAAAAAATAAGTATCCGCACCGCCGACAAATTCCGACAATTTCCGCAGTATTTCGATTTTTCCGATAATACGGTGTTTTTAAACGCTAAAGAGGGTCAACGCCAGGCGTTGACCCTCTTTAGCTATGATAAGGGGGAAAATTATGAGCATTCCGATGTATAAATTATATATCCGAAAAAATAGAAAAATCAAGTGCCGACTTTTCAGCCATTAAGAAAATTAAAAGTAAATTTATGGCATTTTTATTCACTTTTTTGTATATTAATTTTATATTTACTTGGTGTTATTGTATATTAAATACGCTTCAATCGCGAAAACGCGCACCGTTGGTTATGTTGTCCGTAATTAATTTTTTATACCGTTGCATTATACCTTTCCGTTGCACTGTTACGAACTTACCGACGATAGGTTTTACGACGATTAATTGAAAAACTTTTCCGAATTGTTAATCAACGGTTTTCCGACAAGAGTGATTTTTGTTCGATAATTGATACATTTTACCTATTTACCGTTTATATTTTTTCATTTCGGAATTAAATCGCAAATATTCCTATCGTATCCGCTTTGTATTAATTCACAGAATTAAAATGTCGAAAACAGGTATTTTTTGGAAAAAAATCATATAAACTTTTCTATGAAAAGGTTAGTATTATTATTTATTTTGTTTGTTGCGATACTGTTGTCGGTACTGACGGCATGCGCGAAGAAAGAAGAAAAAAGCGCGATAGACGCCGTCTACGACATTTCCGTCGCCGTCGAAAAAGATTTCGGTCGTATCTACGTTACCGAAAACGTTGCGTTGAATCTGGATTTAACGGAGCCCCTGAACGAATTACATTTCAGAATGGATTCGCTGTTATACGATGAAGGAAATAAGGGCGCGTATTTTGAATCCGAAAAAAACGTCTTCGAGGGAGGCGAAACGACGTTCGGAGGCGTATCCGTGAACGGAATTCCCGTTCAGCCGTCAATTACGGGTAACCGCATAGTCATCGGACTGCCCGAGGCGGTTTCTTCCGGCGAACTGAAAATTAATTTCGGATACACCGCCGCTACCGCCGAATCCCCCTCCGTATACGGAAAGGGAACGGATACTTTGAAACTGTTCGATTGTTTTCCGACCCTGTTCCCGTTTGAGAACGGACAATTCTCGGCTATGGAATTTTCCGGTTTTTCTTCCGATTATCTAAGGACGGAGGCGGAATATAATATGCGCATTTTTACCGATAATTCGGTTGCTATAGCTACTGACTTACCTATAATCAACATATCGGAAGAAGAGCTGCAAACGGTTACGGAATGTTCGGGACGCGGCATTATGCCGGGCGCTGTGCTTACTGTAAACACGCTGGTCGAAAACGGTAACGTCGTTACCGACAATCCCGAACTGACTCCCTATGCGACGAACGCTGTTTCGCAATATTCCGCGATACTTGACGCTCCGCCAAAAAAAGTATCGATCGTATCCACCGTTCTGCGTTCCGATTTCAAAACCGCGGGCACGGTCGTAATGATCAACGAGTCGTTGAAAGGAGACAGGCTTATAGACGCGGTATACGAAGGGATCGCCGCCGTCTATTTTTCCGGGACCGCGAAAACCGAAGACGCCGTATGGGTATCGGAAGGGATCCCGCACTTCCTTTCCGAGTTCCGTCTGAAAGTGTCCGGAAACGACGCGGAGTATTCCGAGAGGATAACTTCCGACAAAGAGATCGCAAAGACCGTTACGGAATTTTTAAAAGGATACAATCCGAATTACGTAAGATATCCGTCGTCGGGAGTTTCCACGTTCACCACGATAACGGAATTCTACGGCGTGGTGCGAGGCGGTACCGCGGCGGCTTTCGACAATCTGCTGACGGAATACGGCGAAAAGAAGTTGACGAAAGCGTTACGGAAACTGTGCAGATCGGGCGCGCTGACCGGCGAAGAGGCTCTTTCCGTTTTGACGGACGCTTTGGGCAAAAGCTCCGGAGATGAGGTGCGCCGTCAATTATGTTCCGACGCGTTATATGAATGACAAGCCGGTTTTCAGGATCGTTGTTTTGCCGCGGCAAAATGCCGCAGTCGGGTATAAAAAGCCTTCTTCGGGTAAAACTAAGGCTATCAAAAAAACCGGGAGGTCAATATGACAAATTCTGTAAAAGGTTGCGGCAGTCCCGATAAGTGCTCCCGCTCCGACAGCGAACTCAAAAACCAAAGCCAACGCGGCGCAAAAGCCATGAACTCCGAGGCGTCGAAAACTTCCGCGGCAAGAGCCTGCGGCAATTCCGCCGAATCCGCTTCCTGCAAAGGGCGTATGAATTCTGCGGAAACCTCGTCCGCAAAAGACCGTATGAACGCCGCCGAAGCTTCCTGCGCCATGGGAAGAGCCTCTTCCGGAGCGGCGAATTCTTCTTCCAAGGCGTCCTACAAAGGCGTTTCCGGAGCCGAATCGGCACAGATGAAAAATTATAAATGCGCCGAGTGCGGACAAGTAGTAAAAAGCGACAAACCGCCGAAAAAGTGCAGTAAATGCGATTGCTGTAATTTTTCCGTGCAATAAAGAAACAAATAAGATTTAAAGCTCCGAAAAAACGCGTATCCCGACGCCGCGCGAAATACAACTTAACGTGCGGCGATCATATCCGGGGTACGCTTCTTTTTTTATATTTGTATGAGTATCGGCTTATCCCCGGCTGCCGTAATGACAGATATTAAATAAAATATAGTAAATATTTTAAAGATATACCTTGACGAAAGCATTGTTTATTTTATAATGGTTACGGGGAAGTTTAACTGTTCGAGAATTTCAAAACCCCGAAAAAAAGATTTTTATAAGTTTCGTTACGCGCGCGCCTATGTCGGCGCACACGTCGCGAGGTATATGGGAGGACGAATATGAAAAAAGCAAGAAGAACCGCATTTATCGGTATGGCGTTGGTTCTTTCGGCGGCGCTTTTAATAGCGTTCACCGCGTTTTTCAGCGTATTCGACGTAAACAGAAAAGTCAACGAATTCGTCGACACTTTGCCGGGACAAGAGGAAGACGTTCAGCAGCCTTTGCCCGATGAACCCGAAACCGTCCTGCCCGACGACGCTCCCGAAGTAACGCCTTCCGATCCGCCTACAGTCGCGGAAGCCGCAGACAAAACCTGGTCAGAAGTCGTCAATTTAGGCAAAACATATGAAATGTCTAGTAAATCCTGGAGCAAAGGCGCGTCTTGGGGGGAAAAATCCGAATGGAAATACTATTCGATTTCAGTCACTTTGAAAAACGGCGGAAGCAATGTTCCTAATCTATCGCATGCAATTGCCGGAGGTGCCGTAAATGTTTATTTCGGGCTGGACGTCAAAAATAAAATGGATGACGGCAAGCATATGGAGTTGTATTGCAGCATCAATAATGATAGTTATAATCTGAGCGGTTCTGCCAATAGCGGGCGTATAAATTCTACAAAGACGAAATTAAGCAGCACAAGTTTTACTGTTTATTTTAAGATGTTGGTGCGCTCCGACTGGGGGGATAAAGGAGAAATCGGAAATTTATATATAACCTTAGAGAAAAACGATTCCACCGCTCCGAGTTTTAATGTCTCGACAAACGCAAAAACCTCTGTTCGTAATTTTAAGGTAAATGACTCTGCCGCAGGTGTAAACAGAATCACATATCGATATAACGGCGGCTCGGAAACAACCCTTTTCACGGCTAGTTCGCGCACCACGTCGACCACTCAATATTTTAAGGAAGGAAAACCCGGAACTTATGTATTGACGGCATACGACAGCGTCGGCAATTCGTCCTCTATTACGGTTAATTACTGCGAAGTCAATTTGAAATTGTCGGCATATACGAACGGCACGGTTACCAATTCGTCGGACAACAAGACGGTTTCAACCGCCGGCGGTAAAATCACCACGTCGTCTACGGTCAGCGGTTTGAATGCCGGGCAGACCGCCAAATACACCGTTACCGTGAATCCCGGATACGTTTTCGTCGGTATGAATTATTCGACAAACAACGAAAGTACCGCTTCTTACAATTCAAGTACTTCCATGAGCGGAATGACCGTCACCGTCCAGAACGTAGTCTCCTCTGCGACCACCTCGCACACCGTCTGCGGATTCTTTATACAGATAGGCATCAATGCTCCGACGAATCTGGTCTATAACGGAGCGACAAAATCGGCTACGGTTGCGATAAACGAAACCAACCTTTCCAGCACGAAAAACGTAGCTCCTACCGCAATAGGTAACTTTATAAACATACTTTTCCCGAAAAACGTGCCTTCGTCGTCATATTTTAAAATAACCTATTCCGGAAAGACCCTGGGAGGAAATTCCACGACTTCTACTCCCAAATATGCCGGCACTTACACGCCTTCCGTGAAATGCACGTATGGCGGCAGCGTTTACGGTACATACACGGGTTCGGCTTTTACCGTTTCTCCGATGACGGTTTATATCGCTCCGACAATCTCGTCTTCTTCAAAAACTTATGACGGAGCAGACACGGTTTCGCCCTCCGGTTGGGGAATATATTCCGACAGCGGCGCTACGACCGCTTATACCGCCGACGGACTTTCCGTCAAAGGTATTTCCGGAGCCGTTTTGAAATTGTCTTCCAAAGACGTAGGTACGCGCACATTCGAATTGTCGAATTACGGCAGCCTGGCGTTGGATAATTCGAATAAGGACATTTTAAATTCTTATAAAGCGTCGGTTATCACGACGAAAGCCAAATGCAATTCGTCCGTCATATCTACCTATACCGTAAACAAACGCACCGTAAACATCACGGCAATGGTGATACGCAAAAAGACTTCCGCAACGACTTCCGAAGTCTATAGCGGCAAGGTTTACGACAAAAGCAACGCATTGGGCAGTAACGTCGTTGCGTTCGTATATACTTCTTTGGACGGAGCAAGCGAATTCAACAACCTGACCCAATACGGAGCCGGCACCGTCGGAATCGGAATAAAGTTGGGGAATATGGTTTCAGGAGAAACTTTGAATGCGGCATTTAGCGCCGCCTCCGAAACGGTGTCTTTCTCAAAACCGACTTTTACGGCTTCGACCGCCAATACATACAACATTTCGCTTACCAACGTAAACGTTACCTCCGATAATTATACCAAAGGCAGCTCCGGCGTATCGGTAAAGGGTATTGAAATCACGAAAAAACCGATATCGGTTTCCTTCAGTCTGAACACCAAGCTGACTTACGACGGTTCCGACGCCGTGTCCGCGTCCGAACTTGCCGCTACCCTAAGCGGAGTCATCGACGGCGATACGCTCAACGTTTCGAACGCGTCGGGTAAACTCAGCGATAAAAACGCCGGCAGCGGAAAAACGATTACCGTTACGGGCTACGGTCTGTCCGGTAATTCGGCAGGAAACTATTCGATATCGAATACTTCTTATACGATTTCCGACGTAACGGTAAACAAGCGCACCGTTACTATCCCCTCCTGGGATTATTCCAACCCCTCGAAAACCTATGACGGCACTACAGCCGCTTTAAAAGAAAACGTGTCTTTAAGCTATTCCGGCAATGTGCCCGGCGAAGATAAAAATAACGGCGTAGGAACCATCATCGAAGAAGAATTTACCGTCGAATACAGCTCCGCAAACGCGGGGGACGTATATATAATCATCACCGTCACTCCACATTCAAATTACAATATCACCACGACGGTATATTCAGTCGCGGCAAAGATCGATCCCAAACCGTTAACTTCGACGGGTATCTCGTTGGCTTTGGACAAAAATTCGTTTGTCTATTCGGGCAACGCCTATTTGCCGTCTTTGACCACGCACACCGACAAATTGGGAAACGACACCTACGAATTGAAAGAAGGCACCGATTATACCGTAAGCATCAATTCCGTTACCGTTAAGGGCGAATACACCGCTTCCGTCATCGGAAAAGGCAATTATACCGGAACCAAGGTTTTGACTTACAAAGTAACTGCCGGCGATTACACTATGGACCTTGGCGCGAAAGCCGACGTAACGTTGGAATACGGCGATACGCTGAAGAGCGTTTTGTATTACTTCCCCGACCTGTCCATAACCGAAAATGAGGCAGGCAACACGGTGGCGGGCAGCTGGTATTTCGATTACGGCGATCTGACATATAACGACGAAGGTCTGGAAGACCGCTACACCGCCGGCACTTACACGATATACGCCGTATTCACCGTAGCGGACGATATCAAAAACAACTTTGAAGAATCCACGAAAAAGGTCGAAGTCGCTTTGACGGTAAACAAAGCCGACGTGACGATAACCGTAGACGATATGACGTATTATTACGCAGAGGCATACGATTTCGATTTCGGATCGGCTTACGAAGTAGACCGCACTACCGGAATCGGCAAATGGGGTGACCATTATACCGTGGAAGGGATCCCGGAAGGCGACGAAGATAACCTGTACGGGTTGACCTTCTCTTTCGCGGAGGCTAACGGTTTCGTACCCGAAAATGGCACCGTCAACGAAAAGGGCACTTACGAAGACGCAATTACCTTAAGCGCGTACGTTTCCCCGAATTATAACGTCACCGTGGTTCCCGGGTCGGTCACGATATCCGCCCTGCCCGTGGTCCTGTCCCCCGTCGCCGGGCAATCCAAATATTACGGCGAAGCGGATCCCGAATTACAATATTCGCTGTCGACTTCGGTAACTCTGATCGACGAATACGCTCTGAACGTCAACGGGGAAATTTACGGCAAGCTGCTGCGCGACGAAGGAGAATCGACAGGTTTTTACAATTACGACGTTTCCAAACTCGGTTCCGACAATTACGCCCTGACAAAAGCCGTCAGCGCGTCCGTCACTTTCCAAATCAGAATGCTTCCGGTAAAGATCGCTCCCGGAAACATCGAACTGTATTACGGACAGACGTTCATATCGCCTTCGACTGCCAACAAATTGACGTTTACGGCCGAAATCGTTGACGACGTCCGCATAATCAACGGCAAGGAACAGACCTTTACGCCCGATTCGGACGTCGTTCAAGACGGCAACGACCTCGTCAGCAAGATCGCCGGAGTTAACGCTCTGACAATAACATTCCGCACGACCGCCGCGAACGGCAGCCCTGCCGGAACTTACCCGATCACAGTGGAAAACTGCTACGGGATGGACGAAAACGGAATAAACAACTTCGTATTTAAATACGACGAAACGGGCATTTACTCTATTAACAAACTCCCCGTAAAAATAATTGCCGGCGCCGTCACCAAACAGTTTGCCGACCCGGATCCGACCGCAGGCTACTTCACCGCCGAGATCAACGGCGATATCGCCGTGGACGCAAGCTTCAACCTGGCGTCACGGCTAAGCGGCAATCTTGTAAGGCAACCCGGCGAAAACGTAGGCTCCTACGGCTGGCTGCAAGGCACTCTTACCCCTGACGCGAACCCCAGCTTCGATCTGACCTACGATCTGACGACCAATTCGTTTAACATATCCCGCCGCGAGATCAGATTGAACGTATCGAACATCGCCGGCATAGTTTACGGCGAAGATATCCCCGCCATATTCGGCGAAGCCGGCGCCGGCGACGGGCTGAACTCCGGCGAATGGAGCCTGGCTCCCGGCAGCGCATTCTACGGAAACGGCTTCGACACGTCGTTGTATCCTTCCATCGAATTTTCGATCAACGGCGGATTGAAGATAGTCCTTTCCGAATCCGACTTCGATTCAAACAACGATCTCAAAACCAAGCGCGACGAAGCGGGCAACGCAATTTCCTATGATTTGGCTCCCGATTCGGTACTTGCGGAATACCTTTCTGCGGATTCCGATAAAAGTTATATCGTTACACAGATCACCGGACTCGAATCCGCGTTCTTCGTGGAGCCCGTAAAAGCCGTGGTGTATCTGGATCCGTCAAAGAACGCCGCGTTTACTTTCGGAACCTCCGCGGAAGACATCAACAAAGCGTTGGCAGGTATGTTCCTGATAAAAGACAACCGCGCCGATTCGCTGCCGTTGAACCTGGACGAATTCGAAGGAGTTCCGGTATTGGCTGATGCCGACGGCACAGTGTTCGCCGACGTATATCCCAAAGTCGGCAAATACATAATGGATATTTCGACCGTCAAACATATAAACGGCAGCTATGACGTCGAACTGTTGTCGGATCAATACATCGTCGTTTCGCCGAAGACGCTTGCCGTTATTGTAACCGGAGGCAATTCCCACGAATTCGGCGCCGAGTCCGATTCCGTCATCGAATATACCCTGCAAGGCGAAGTCGACGGCTTCAAAGTCGGTGACGCAAGACTTTCGCGCGACAAGGCGTCCGGCACTTATACCGAACAAATGACGGTGGGCAGTTACATAATCACTTACGGCGCGCTGACCAACGCAAATTATCCGAACTACAATTTCGACTTTGACGCGAATTATTATTACACTATAACGCCCAGAGTCATCACCGTGGTGCCGATCGCCGCATCTTCCGTATTCGGCAGCAGAGAAAGCGCTATCGGTTACAACACCTATTATAATTACGATCCGCAGGCGGCTGAAAACGAAACCGGGCTGTTGAATAACGACAAATTGGGCGGCAGCCTGCAGCGTGCGAACTCCGACATATCCGACGCCGGCGTTTACGAGATAGAACGCGGAACGCTGAATCTTGCCGGAGTAAACGGATATAACCCGAATTATTCGGTCACGGTGGAATCCGGAGTATACTACACGATCGAAAGAAAGGATGTCACCGTATATGCGGATACCGCCGCCACACACAGCTTCGGGCTTTCCTTCTATGATCCCGAAGTCGACGGAAACAGACTGTCGTTTACATATTCTTCCAACGACGTAGACGTAAGCCTCCTGAAAGGCAACGCCGACATAGATATTTCCGAAGGCGGATACGACGCGGAAACCGACCTGATCATGCCCGGAGAATATCCCGTCAATCAGGGAACCATGACCGACGAAAACAACAATAACTACAACATCACTTTCGTTCCCAGAACCAGAAATTACGTCGTTTCCAGAGGCGAAGTCATTTACTACGTCGGTTCTGCGCAATACACCTACGGCTCGTTCACCTACGAAGGCGGAAACCTGTTGACTTCGGCGGCGTTTGCCGATCTCGTCGTAGTCACGGGATTGGTGCGATCCGGCGCGAACAACGAATATTACGGGGACTTCACCTCCGATATATCGTTGTATCTGCAAAATACCGACGCAGGTATGCTTGACGCGGGAAGTTATCAGTACCGCTACGAATACCTCGGAAACGAATTTATGCCCGGGTCCGGCTTCCAGACCGCTTATTACAACGTCCGTATCGCGGGCGACGGCAACGCTTTGGATATCGGAGCCGCGCCGCTTGCTCTGAGGACGACTTTGGACGGAACGGCTTTGTCCGCTTCGTCGAACAACCTGTTCTATTACAATGCCGAAGTACGCGCTTTCGGTATAGGATACGAAGGCATTATCGGTGAAGACGATATCTCCGTCATCGAACACGTGACTTTGACGAAAAATGACGGCTCGGCAACGGTCGCTGCCGACGACATACAGTCAGTCGGCAGATATGTCGCTTCGGTCTATGTGGAGCTTGACGAATCCAATTATTATATCAGCGGCAAGGGAAGCTCCCTGATTAACGTGCTGAACGTGGAAATAGAAATCGAAAAGGCTTCCATCACGGTCGCCGCGGATATCCTTCCCTCCGAATCGCTGACTAAGTTCTACGGCGAAGAAGACCCTCTGTTCACGGCTTCCGCAGAAGGCGTGGGCGGTGAAACCGTAGAATTTTACTTCATCCGCACAGCGGGCGAAAATGCCGGCGTCTACAAATTCTCGGACGTTATCCTCGACGAAGCTTTCGCCGCGAATTACCAAACGGCTTTGACGGCATCCGAAACGATGTTCAAGATTTTGCCGGCAAGGGTCGTTGCCGATCCTTCGCAGCTGCTTGACGGCAGACTGAACAAGACCTACGGCGAAGAAGACCCCGACCTGACCGCAGTCGCCTCCGGAGTAAACGGAGAAACGCTTTCCGTCGCATTTACCAGGGAACCCGGCGAGACGCGCGGAGAATACAAGATATCTTCCGTAACTTCCGCAGACGGCAACTATTCGGTTTCCCTGCCGGATACCGCTACGATATTCGTTATCGATCCTAAAGCCGCTTCCGTTACCGCGAACGACGCCTCGGCGTTCTATAACGGATTCGATTTCTCCGCGTCCGAACCGACGCTGACTTACACACTGTCCGGATTCATCGCAAGCGATGTGCCCGTTACCGGCAAATTGGCTGTTTCCGGACCCGCCGTCCACGCCGGAGAATACGCAATAGTCGCCGCGGAAGCCTTTGAAAACGACAATTACGAAATAACATTCAACGCGGGTAAGTTTACTATACTCCGCCGTCCCGTCACGGTATCCAGCTTTGCGATAGAAGGCGTACAATTCCTGTTCGATCCCGAACTCGATTACTTCTATGCCGAAGGATCCTTCGGATACACCGCCGAAAACCTGGCTGACGGGGAAACGCTGAACGGCGAATTGGGCGACCTCAGAATGCAGGCAGGCAACGGTATCGCCATTCCGCAAGGCAGCCTGACCGACGAATTCAACCCCGATTACTCTATCACCTATATCGCCGGAACAATCGACGTCGCGAAAATAACCCTCCTGATCACGCCCGAAGAAAGTTCGTCCTATTACGGCGAAACCGATAACGAGATCCCATATTCCGTTATCAGAAAAGACGGCGTGGCTCTGCCCGCGGACTTTGAATTGGCAGGCGCGCTGTCTTATGCCAAAACGGCGCGCGAACGTTACGAGGACGTCGGAAGCTACTTCGTGACGCTGGGCAACCTCAGCGAAGCCAACCCCGATTACGTCATCAACTTCGCGCCCGGTGCCGAAACCGTTGCGTATACCGTCCTGCCCAGGCCCGTCACCATCACCATAGCCGACGCCGAGACCGTATACGGCGACACATTAAAGGAACTGACGATGGAGATCGGCGGTATGGGATTGGCGGCAGGCGACAACAGCCTGACGGTCACTTTGCAAAGGTCAGATCCCGACAACGTGAACGTCGGCAAATACGCGATTTACCTGAAAGACAGCTACGCCGACGACAACCCGAATTATGATATTACGGTTTATCCCGGGACCTACAGCATAACTCCCCGTCCCGTTAGCGTTCACCTGAACGACCAGGCGGCGGATTGGAACGTTTCCGGTAAATACACGATAAACCAAAACGCTTTCGATATCATCGAAGGCAACGTCATCGACGGCGATTCCCTCGGAATAGTAATAACTTCCGATATCGGACTGCTGAAGCGCAAATATCCGCTGAGCGCTACCGCATCCAACCCCAATTATTCGGTGACCTTCAACGACGACGCGACCTTCGAAGTCAGGAAATTCTCCGCCGAGATCAGCGTTCCCTCGTTCTCTTTCGAATTCATTTATACGGGCGAAGAATTTTCCGTGGAAGCCTCTTTGAATTCGGGCGCCGAGATAATCTACAGTTGGGAATTCGGCGGTAAAATATATCACACCAATTCCTTCGTCGAAGTCGGTAAATATGTGGTCACTCTCTCCGCCGGCGAAACCGCGGACTATTACGCTCCGGAAGACGTGACCATCAATATCACCATTAAGCGCGAAGCCTTGACCGCCAGCGAATCCGGTATCGAAATAGTCGTTGACAACGAGGACGGTTTCGATCCCGACACCCAGATCGAAATCGAAAAAATCGATCAGAACGATAAGGATCTGAACGAAGTCATTTCTTCCAACGAAACCATAGTGCGCGCGTTCAACATCACCACCAACGACGATTCCGATAAAGCGACTTCGATAACCGTCCGCGTTCCCCAAGCTCTGCAGGATCTGGAAACCGTAAAAGTATTGGTAAAACAGGACGGCGTCTACTCCGTCAGACTGCTGAACGTCGAGGACGGATGCGTCACTATCAATTCCGCCGACTCCGTCTCCGCATTCGCCTTTGTAAAAGAGGAGCCGACGACCAATTACCTGATGATAATACTGTTGGGCGGCGCTGCGCTGATAATCGTGCTGTCCGCCACGATCTTCCTGCTGAAGAAAAGATCGTAAGAGCTGTATCTTCCGTATGAAAAAAAGCGCATAATTTTATGCGCTTTTTTTATGTCCTATTCGGTTTCGGATCTTATTCTGCGGTTTCCGGGTTTTCCGCGCCGAAGCTTTCTTCGTCTGCCGAAGGCTCCGTCAACGCCCCTTTCGGCGCCTTCAGCAAAAACAGCGTAGGTATGACGGCGAATACCGATACTATCGCCGTCAGCAGGAATATCACGGGGGGACAAGTGTAGACCGCGTGTCCGAATTCGTCATAGCCGGTTATGTATTTGTCGCCGGATGAAACGACGGCGGAAACTACGCTTCCCAACGCCATAGGCAGAGCCACGTAAAACACCATCCTGATCCCTTGGAACCTGCCCACCTTGCCGTGCGGAGTAAGGTTTCTGACGGTTGCCAGGCAAACTACGGTAACTACGCTGTGCCCCGTCGCCTGCACCAAAGCCGCCAGACAGAACAGCCACAACGTAGTCTGTCCGACCTCCATAAACTGCGGGCTGAAAAAATACATACCTACTGCGCCGACCGCCGCCACGGCGATACCCGGCAATATGAATTTGGCTTTGTCGTCGCGCTTATCCAGGATTATCCCCACGATCAGCCCGGCAGCCATCCCCAGCCCGTAGATCAGCCCCATGGGGATCAGATATCCTCCCGGCATATAATCGGCGCACCTCATGGTGTTTTCCAAATATATTATCAGATAATTGAAAAAGCAGTTGTTCGCCATCATCTCTATACCGAGGACCAAAAAGACCAGATACAGATATTTGTTCCTTTTTATTACCGACGGACGGAATCCGTAAAACAATTCCTTAAACGGCATTTTCCTTTGCGGTTTCAGATCGGGAGCGTCCTTCAGAATGAAAACTCCGGCTATCGCCGAAACCAGGACAAGTCCGCCTATCAATAAATAAAACAGCAGCCAATTCCCGGTAACGGTAGTACCTCCGGGAACGGGCGAAGTCACCTGCTGCCCGGCGGCGTCGTAGTATTTGTTGGCTGTGATCCCGAACGCTTCGAAAGGCAGGAACACCATAACGTACGCCGCAGAAGCAAGGATACTCAGGAAGGCTTCGGTTTTTCCGCGGTTGGTGGGATTTGTCGTGTCAGTCACCCACGCATTGAACGCCGCATCGTTTGCGGTAGAGCCGAAAAAGGTCATCACGCAATCGACTACCACCATCGATACCGCCGCCGCGGTTACAGCCGCCGCGTGATCCAGACCGAATAGCGTCTGCATATTGTCTATCGAACAAAGTGCGAAAGCGGCTACCGAAATACCCCATAACAGATACCCGTACACCATAAAAGGACGTCTTTTGCCTATCCTGTCGGTCACCCAGCCCATTATTATGGTGGTCAGCGTAGCCACTACCGCGCTGGAAGCCACCATAGCAGATACGACTTTTAAATCCGTAGTGATGGTGCGGTAGACGTACAAGTTCAGAAAGCTGTTTTCGACGCACCACGCCACCTGCCCGAAAAACCCGAACAAGATCAGTGACGCATACCTGCAGCGCTTTTCGTTATCGGAACGCAAATTCATACTCCCTCCGTATATTTTACTATACACCGGCGAAAAAGGTATGTCAATACGGACTGCACGCCGCCCCTGTGTAGGAAATTATGAACTTTATTCTCTTTTACCTTATTTTTTTAACTGATTTCTCGCATTCTTATATTGACTGAAGTCATATTTTAAGTTATAATTCAATTCGAGAACGTTCCCGGAGGAGAAATATGGCACTTCAAAGAGAAAAGCGCAGACACCTCGTTTGGAAGATCATCGGTTTTATACTGTTGGCTATCCTGTTGGCGTTGCTGACTATTTTCATAGTCGGTCTGATCGGTTACGAAGTCAATATGGGTAAAGTCGAAGACACCGAATATCTGGGTTCGAGGTATGCGCCCGAAGCCGATAAAGTCGACGGAGTATGGACTTTTTACGTACCCGAGGAGGAAAACTTCCGTATCCTGCAAATCACCGACGTACACCTGGGCGGCGGAGCTTTCTCTATCGGAAAGGATGAAAACGCTCTGACGGCGGTGGAAACCCTGATCAGGCGCACGAAACCCGACCTCGTCGTATTTACCGGAGATATGGTCTATCCCGTTCCGCCGCAGGCAGGTTCTTTCAATAACCTGCGCGAAGCCGAACTGTTGACTACTCTGATGGATAAATTGGGCGTCTACTACGCTATCTGTCTGGGAAACCACGACACGGAACCGTACAGCTTCTATAACCGCGACGATATGTACGAACTCTACGCAAAGCAAAAATATTGCGTCGTCGACCGCGCTCCCGGAGTAGACGACGTCAATTACGCTATCAATATCCGCGACAAGGAAACGGGGCTGATCCGTCAGACCTTATACCTTATGGATACCCACGATTACGTCGGCGACCAGTTGGTGAACATATTGGGCAATTACGACGGACTGCACGAAAATCAGATCGAATGGTACGCGGCGGAAGTGGCGCGTATGAACGCTATAAATGCGGAAATAAAATCGGAACTGAATGCGGCGGCAGGCGAGGAAATATACGACGTGGACGCCGTCGTTCCCAGCTCCCTGTTCATCCATATCCCTCTGCGCGAATACAAATACGCCATTGACGAATATTGGAAAAATTGCTTCCGCGACACCGAAAACGTCACCTTCTATTACGGCGAAGCCGGCGAAAACCCCTGCCCTTCCGATTACGACGACGAAATGTTCGAAACGATGCAGGCGCTGGGCAGCACGAAATGGGTATTCTGCGGACACGACCACCTGAATTGGATCAGCTTGGAATATAAGGGAATACGCCTGACTTACGGTATGAGCATCGACTATCTTGCCTATATCGGGATCGGCGACGAGATAGGTCAGCGCGGCGCTACCGTCATCGAATTGACTCCCGACGGCGATCTTACGATCACGCCCGAAAGATTGGACGAAAATTATCCCGCGTGATCTTATAAAGGCTTTTGAAATATCGAAAGCTCCCTTTCCGAAGGGAGCTTTTTTTCGGTTCCGATTCAAATGCGAATGCGGTTCGAGGGGCGATCAACGGCGTTGTTTTTCTTCCTCGGCGGTGTTCGATTCGTAAAAATAATCCAACAGCTCCCCGGAATAAGGTTCGATCCTGCCCGACGGCAGTATCAGCATTCTGCCGATCCCTATCTGTTCCACGAAAGACGGGTTGTGACTGACCACGACTATCGTCCCCGGGAACAGATTGAAATTGCCGCCGATTATGGCTTGCGTTTCGGGATCCAGGTGATTCGTCGGTTCGTCCAATAACAGCAGATTGGCTTTTTTCAACAGGATCTTGCACAGCGCGATACGCGCCTTTTCCCCCGGTGAAAGCACGGCGGCGCGCTTGTTGATATCCCCCTCGTAAAACAGGAAGTTACTCAGGATCCCCCTTAATTGCCAATCGGTGTATTCGGGGGTCACCACGTTTTCGAAAACGGTTTTGTCGGGATCGACTTCGTCAAGTTCCTGGGCGTAATAAGCTATATCCGTCCTGGGGTTATAACGTATCCGCCCCGACGACGGAGTCAGCGCGCCCGTCAGCAGTTTTAACAAGGTGGATTTCCCGACGCCGTTTAATCCGACAACCAAAAATCTTTCGTTTCCTTGCAGTTTAAACGACAATCCGTTGTAAAGCAAATTTTGGTTCGGGTATCCGAAATTAAGGTTTTCGACCTCCAAAGGACACTTTGCGCCCTCACGCTTTGGAGTGATGTTCATTTTGACCCGTTTATAAGCGACCTCGGGAGAATTAAGTTCGCGCTTCTTTTTTTCCAATCGCGCCGCCCTTTCCAAGCCCATACGCTTTAACGCGTGGTTCGTGGCGGAGGCTTCCCTCGCGCGCTTTACAAAGGCTTCCAATTCGTCGATCTCCTTCAACCGCAACCTGTTCTCTATCTCCCTGATGCGTTTTTCTTCCGCCGCTCTTTTCAGATACTCGTCGTAATTTCCGGGGTAGACTTTTATCTTGTGCGTGACGTTGTCTACGAACAGGATCTTTCCTGTTATCGCGTTCAAAAAATCCACGTCGTGGCTTATTATCAAAACCGTGCCTTTGTAACGGCGAAGGTATTTGGTGACGAATTCTTTCGTTTCGACGTCCAGATGGTTCGTCGGTTCGTCCAACAAAAGCATCTCCGATTTTTGGAACAGCGTGCGCGCGAAAGCCATCTTGGATTTCTGACCACCGGAAAGTTCGTTCATCTTCCGGCTTAGAATCTCCGCGTCGATATCCATCTGTTCGACCAATTCCAACAGCTTGTCTTCGGCTTCGTATTCGTCGTAGTATTCCAATTCGTCCTGGAGCTTCTGCATCCGCTTCAGATCGGCGTCGGTATCGCCTTCGCCGGTTTCCATACGGCGGTATATCTCCTCCAGCTCCCGGTGTATCTTATTGAACGGGCGCCCGTTATAAATGTACTCCCATACGGTCAGATCGCTTTCCTCGACGATGATTTCCTGCGGCAGATAGCCGATCCTGCGCTTTGAAGAATACAAGGATCCGGAATCGGGTTCGATCTCGCCCAAAAGCATCCTGAACAGAGTCGTTTTCCCTGCCCCGTTTACGCCGACTACTCCGACTTTTTCGTTGTCTTCCAAAATGAACTCTGCGTCCTCGTATATCGTTTTTGTCCCGAACGACAGGTTCAGTTTCGTTGCTTTCAACATAGACTCACCAATCAAAAATTATACAATATTTCCTTTGTTTTATCAATCGTTCGTCCGTAAATATACTTATTTTTGTGAAAGTAAAGGGCTTTTTAGCCATTTCAAAGCCGACTTCGGCGGCATAATT
>CALVXZ010000004.1 GCA_944371785.1 uncultured Clostridia bacterium
TGAACTCCGCGTCGGCGTATACGGTGCGTTTTGCCGTGGTGATATTGCTGAATTATTATCTGGACAAAGATTTCCGCAGGGAAGTGCCCGCATTGCTTGCCGCTTTCGACAGCGGCGAATATTACGTCAATATGGCGATCGCCTGGTATTTTTCGGCGGCGCTTGTAAAACAGTACGACGAAGTCATATCATTTTTTACGTCATATTCCTTCAAAAACGTATGGGTACGCAACAAATCCATACAAAAAGCCTTGGAAAGCCGCCGCATATCCCCTGAAAGAAAAGCGTTTTTGAAAACTTTGAAGGTTTAATCGCCGAATGCGGAAGAAGGAAAATATTTTTAATCCGATTTACCGCTTTTCCCCGTCGTGTCCGCCGTTGCCGTCGGAGCTTCCGGAGTTTTCCGAGGAGTAGAGGTTTTTAAGTGCCAGAGCGTTGACCGTCAGCGAAATTATGCCCGTCGTTATGATTATCAAGCTGATGACCGCGCCTACGGAAGCTATCGATTCCCATAAGCTGTCGCCCGCTTCGAATGCCGCGATTATCGAAACTTGCAAGGTCAGCACGGACATCAGCGCCGTCACCAAAGTGATGTTTCTTAACCCTCGCGTCACGGGATCTTTATAAGCTATCGCGCGAACGAACTGAGAAATTGCGGACACGCATTTTACCGCGGCGAATACTGCGTTGACCACGACATCGGATATTTCCCCGGGCGGATAGGTGCCTACCGCCATCTGTATGACGGGAGCGGATACGGCTCCGCGCCGCCGCGCTTTCGGTTTGGTTTTCCGCGTTGTTCTTGTTTTCTTTTTCGCGGCGTGTGCTTGGCTGCGGCGAGCGCAGCGAGCCGCACTTGTCTATGCAAAGCTCACGCCACGGTGCCAAAGTAGTTTTTCGTTGTACAAATCGTCAAAAATTATTTTCTGTAATTTACTTTATGCACGCATTAACTCTTGCATTTTCGTTGAAAAAAGAGTATAGTATTATCAACGAGGTGTTGCTATGATCAGACCTAATTATCTTAGCGAAATTAAAAGTCGAATATCCGCTTACGAAAACGGCGCTGTTTTTGTCGCCGCAGATTTTACAGATATCACCGACAAAAAGACAGCAAGCGTCGGATTGACGCGGCTTGAAGCCGATGGGCTTCTCAAACGAGTGATCAGAGGTGTCTATTATAAACCGGAATATAGTAAATTTTTGAAAGAGTATATTGCCCCTATTCCGGACAATGTAGCCCATGCAATCGCCCGCAATTTTGGATGGACGATTGTGCCATGTGGCGATGCGGCGCTCAACTTGCTCGTCTTATCAACGCAAGTTCCTGCCGTTTGGCTTTACGTGAGCGACGGAACATATAAAGAATATTCTTACGATAATACCATCATCCGTTTCAAAAGGACGACAAATAAAGATATATCGAAATTTTCTTACAAGACCGCACTGACCATCCAAGCGTTAAAAGCGTTGGGAAAAGATAAGGTAGATAAAACCGTGATTGAAAAGCTGCGGAAACTATTGTCTTCCGAGGAAAAAGCGACGATGTTGAACGAGGCGAAGATCGCCACTTCATGGATCTACGAATACATCAAACAAATTTGCAGAGGTGAAAAATGAGAAATATTGCAAAAATCAATGAGCGCGACAGAAAAGCCCTCTTTCAAAATACGGCGGCTAAAATGGGCATGACGGACGCCGTTGTCGAAAAGGATTTTTGGGTATGCTATATGCTCGACTATCTCTTTCACCGCTGCGCTTGGAAAGACAAGATCGCATTTAAGGGTGGGACGAGTTTATCAAAGGCTTATGGCCTTATAGAACGGTTTTCGGAAGATATAGATTTAATCCTCGATTGGCGCGTTCTCGGATACGGTGTTAATGAACCGTGGGAACAACGCAGCAACACTAAACAGGATGCGTTCAACAAAGAAGCGAATGCCCGTGCTGAAGTGTTTTTGCGCGATATGTTTCTTCCAGCGATCGTTTCCGATCTGACTGCCGAGCTCAGCGAGAATCTCCGCTGCTTTATGGACGGTGATGACCCGCAAACTGTAAAGATCATATATCCGAACAGCTTTTCCGATACATCGATCCTTCAGGAGATACGCCTTGAAATAGGCGCACTCGCTGCATGGACTCCCGTCAAATACGCGACGATCACGCCTTATGCCGCCGAACAATATACAAGGCTTTTTGAGCAGCCATCAACAAAAGTTCTGACCGTTTTGCCGGAACGCACTTTTTGGGAAAAGGTCACAATTTTACATAGAGAGGCGTTTCGCCCCGAAGAACGCCCCTTCCCGTTAAGATATTCGCGGCATTATTACGATCTATATAAAATGGCTCGTACCCCTGTGAAAGACAACGCTTTGCAAGATAACGATTTGTTGGAACGCGTCGTACGGTTCAAAGATAAATTTTACCGTTGTCCGTGGGCAAGATATGACCTTGCAAAACGCGGAACAATGAAATTATTGCCACCCGAATATAATGTCGCGAAGCTCCGTTCTGACTATGAGCATATGCAGAATATGCTATTTGGGGAGAAACCTGCATTCAACGAAATATTAAACGAAATGGTACAGCTCGAAACTGAAATTAACAAGGCGCATGAATGACCAATTTAGAGATAAAAACATTCCTCGCTAAAATGTATTGATTCTAAAATTAATATCCAAGTTTATTCAGACAAGCAAAAATAACAGAAAAGTACGTATTTCCAAAGATAATTTAAAACGAAGTTTTTGAATAAATAACGCTATCTTTGAATAGTATTCTTTGTTATACATGTCTAATTAAGAAAGATTGGGCTTCCACGAACCAACTATCCGCTTCCATGACCTTTACCGCCGGATCTGGTATGATTAGAGGTGAGTAATCTTCTTGACTAATTCTGTTTAACTCAACCAAATACAAATAATATTTGTCTCCCTTCAGTCTAGCAATCTCATATTCTTTTTTCGACCAATAAAAGCCAGCGTCTGATACAGCTTTGACCTCAATAAATCGATCTGGTTCTTGAGATTGGAGTGATGCGAAAGAAACAATGTCATATCCCGCTTCAACATCTATTTCTGAGATTCGTCTAACTTTTTCAGATAAAGGCATTCCTAGCCTCTTTTTTTCATATTCCAGAACAAAGAGCTCTGCTTTCTCGCCCGCCAATTCATTTAAATGAAGTTGCCTTTTAAGTTTGTCTAATGATAATTGTTTACGTTGCTCTTTGCAATATCTAGCAATGAGCGAATCATATAAAGAAGAAATATAGAATCGAGTCCCTTGAGCATTTCTAAGAGGAACGAAAAAGCCCTGACTAATCAACGTATTTCTCACCACAGACAAAGAAAGCGGCAGCATCTCGTTTTTGAAGAAATAACTAAATTGGATTGAGTCGTAACAGAACATCTCTGAATCCAATAGATTTTCCCTAAATAATTGATTTACCGTAGATTCGATGAGCGCATCGTTCAATTTGGCTTTGTCATTTAAAAGCTTAGCGATAGAAGGGGACACGGAGATAATTTTATCGGATAACTCTATCCAGCCAAAAGTCGCGCAATAACTAATTAGGCTTTCTAAAGCGAGATAGCATTTCCCGGGTGCATAAGAGCAAAGCACTGCCGCATCCGATATTTTTCTTTGACTAGTTCCAATCACATCGCAAAGAAAAAATAAAAGCCCATCCTTACCACCGTAGTAATTAAGATTTTTTAGTTCGTCTAACATAATCTTTTATCAACGCCTTTATATCCTCATCACCTAAGTCTTCGGAAACATTATTAAACAAGGGAATGGGCATGCTTTCCATAATTTCAGTCATACGCCGTTCCTTTTCGGTTAGCCGTGTATCGATTGTTTCATCGACAGTATCTTGGGATAAAATATAGTAATAGTTTGTAACTGTACCCGACTTTAATCCATAACGGTGAATACGGTCTTTTGATTGTACGAAATGCGCTGCATTAAAGGATCGTTCAACATATATAGCGTTATGGCATGCTTTGTGTAATGAAATAGACTCTGCAACCGCAAAGGGGGTAGCAATAATAACCTTAAACGGGCAATCTGTCTGCTGAAATGCCTTTACAATTTTTTCCCTAGTGAGAATAAATTCGTCTTCGTCATCGCTTTCCCTTTCAACAGGTGTTGCACCATACAACTCCTGACAAGGGATTCCCTGATTTTCAAGATATTCTTTCAGGTCATGGATAGTGTGGATAAATGTTGCCCAAACAACCGCCTTACCGTCACTAGCCAGAATATCATCAAGCAACCGTTTTACAGCAACATATTTGGCAGGCACTTCATTTGCTTCATATTCGAGAATAGACTTCAAAACATCAGAATCATCAATTGCCTGATATTCTTCTATTGAGAATTCTTCATCTTCAAAAAAGTCACGAAGAGGCGCTTTAAGCATGGCTGGATTAGACGCAGCCTGCATTAGACGAATTATCCTAGCTTGTGCCAATGCTGCTTTGAACCGAGAAGATGTATCTGTACCACCATCTTTCATAAATTCGTCCATATATTTCTTTTCGATAAAGCTATAGATTCTTTGTTGAAGCGGCCCCATTTGCACATAAATCGGCGGGTGGCTAGTTGCAGGCGGGATATTTAAATCACTTTTCTGAATTCGCATAAAATACGGAGAAATATTGTCAATCAAGCGACTAACTCTTGTTTGATCTCCTGTCGCCGTAATATCACGAAGCTGATTAACCTCAAAGCCCATAACGTTTTTATTAGGCCAAATGAATTTGAACATGTTGTAGATATCTTCATATCCATTGGGTGCAGGAGTCCCAGTAAGAACAATACGAGATTTACTATACTTTGACATTTCAAGTATAGCTTGTGCGATGACTCCTCCTGATGAATTCTTAGCTTTGTGTGCTTCATCAAGTACTACCATAACTTTGTTGTTTCTAAGGAAAAACCCAATTTCTTTTTGCAATGAAAGCAGAGAGGCATATGAAATCAAAGTCAATTCCGCAGGATATTTTGAAATCAAATAATCTTGCTTATCTTTCTTATTGACCCCGCCAACGAGCCGTTTTGAGTTGGCTTTACGACCAAAACATTCTTCATACTCCAGCTCCCAAGGACCAAAAGAACTTAGCGGTCCAACAATTAAAAGACACTCGACATGCTTAGGGTCATCTGCAAGAAGGTTGTGCAAATATGCATAAGCCCCATAAACAATGCTCGTTTTGCCTGCGCCAGGTACCGAAAAGTTACATGCATTTTGAGAGAAAGCCATGTGATAGGCTGACAGAAGTTGGAGCGGATATAAAGATCTTGCTACAAGATTTTTAGCCACAGACTGTGTAAATCGTTCAAATTCACCCGCATCACATTCGTTGTTGCGAATATGGAGTGCCTTCTTTGAAAACTCTGCAAAGCGTTTTTCTTCCTCGTAATATTCTTGAACGACTTTTTCTGAATTTTCACTTTGCACCTCCGAAAATCCATATTTTGCAAGCATAGAGCTGATGTTTGACATCACAGAAAATGTATCGTTGTTATCAACAGGAATAATAATACAATCTTCTGATATAATTGGATGTAAGAAGTCCTTTACATATCTCCAGGCAAAACGGTTTTTTTGTAAGACCGCGATATCCCCAAGTAGGTATATTTCACTTTTTACTGAATCGAAATCTATAGAGATATTTGCCACTACACTCAACTCCGTTCCAATATTTTTTTCATTTCCCAAGTGATTTTACTGATTTCTTTAATCATTTCCCTAATGTGAGGATCCTCAGTAAAACTGCTTTGTTCGCAATTTACCGACCTAAGGGCACTGAGGGCTCTCTCGATAAGAGCTGCAGGTTTTGTTGCATCACGCTTATCTTCAAGTTTCCGTGTAAAACGATTAAGATTCCCTTTTAGTTGCCCTTTTGCTTGTTCAATCCATGTATTATCACGCTGTCTGAGCAACAAACTAAGATCCTCACCAGGACAACGCTCTCGCAATTCTTGAACTGTCTCTTCATCAGTAGGAGTATTTTTTTGATGCTGTTCTAGGAAATCCTCCCACAAGTCTTTATAAAAAAAGATACTTCCTTCTTTTCCTGTCTTTGCAATATCTCGAAACTCTTTCCCTTCATACCTCGCCCTAATGTAATCGAAGCAAACAAGTTTTAACGCCGAAATATCCACATCGGTGTATGCCCAATCCGCATTTCGAACATTTGCACCACGTTTAGTATATGAATCCAGATAACCTGCCAAGTCAACAAAGGGACCTTCTGTTTTCTCAAGCCTTGTATATATTCCATCGTAGTCGTACTCTTGCAAATAATCTTCCATTAATGCCAAAATGCGCAACCAGTCTTTAATCTGGCTCGGCTTCTCACTCATAAATCCCGCAATATCTTCTTCCGAAAAGCCCAACCGTTTTAATTCCTTACATTTTAGATACTTCTCAATAGGATTGTAATCCAGCTTGTCATCCTCACCCATCTGATATATTGTCTCGAGTTGCTGGATGTCTCTTTCTTCCGCATCGTCAGGGAGAATAATTGCAAAAAAGTATTGACAGTGCTCTACTTGATTATATGAATATCCAAGATTTTCCCGCTCATGAAATAGGCGGTTTAATAACATAGCTCGCCGATTACCATCAACAATAATTCCGTCAGATGTCACAATTCCATATCTCTGTTGACCGTTTTTCAGCAAGCTGTCCATAGTAATTTTATTACGATCAATCTTGGATTCGTACAAGAATTTTTCAATTATCTTTCGATCTGAATCCTCTTCTGCATTAAGTTCGCCATTTTGTTTTTCGTATGACAAAACATCTGAGCCAATTCTCCCATTATATTTGTTATAAATGAGATAAACCAGTGGTATTTTCCATACGATTGCATCTCTTGTTTCGCCCTTATAACGCAGGGGGATGCCAGTCATTTTTTGATTTAACTGATTTTGTTGTAATTCTTGTAATTTGATTTTTCTTGTCGTAGTATCCATTACTGCAGCCCTCCCATACGATTAATCAACTTTGATAGAACATAATAGCCAATAACAGTTGCAATAGGCAACCGCTTTGGTTCTCCTGTTATAGAAATGTATTGTTTCTGCTCCTCAGGTGTAAGTAATGTATCTATTAAATTCCTAACATCGTCCAGAAGTTCATATGGCCCGATGAACTGCTGTTCTGCTTGTTCTTGTGATGTCATGCAATAAACAATTTGAAACCCGTTCATCCCTGGCATTCTGTTTTGAGTCGCTCTCAAGAAAGATTCAATCGTGTTGCGGTATTGTTGGGGAATATGATTCATTTCAATTTTTGGAGTGTACACCTTAGCCTTATTCCTCCCTTGACTATAGTGTACTTCCACATCCCACCTGAATTTTTTGTTTTCAAAGTCAGAATGATAATTTGTGAGTTCCACACGATATGCATTAATTATTAGATATGGAATATGATATTTAAATTTAGCAACATCCCTACGCCGCTGCTCTTTCTTAATCTCGAATGTCGTTCCATCAAGGTTCACAAAATCAATTGTTTTGTCATGTACTATCATCGGATAATGTTCTGGTATCGGCTCATTCTCTGTATCTGCAATGGCTTTAGCTATCGCATATGACATTTTAGGGGGAACCGCATTTCCAACAAGTGTGTGTTTAGTAGCCTTCGTACTTCCGTAAAACCAATAGTCTATCGGAAAACTCATCATACAAGCCGCCTCCCTAACTGTCGGTAAACGATACATGTTTTCTCCATATTTAAGAATCATGGCCTCGCGAGAACTTGTTGACATTGTCGCCATCACAGTCCTTGCCGGCTTTTCTGTGTTTTCTGGAAATGACATTTTCCCCATATAACCTTTATCTTGTTTGAGACGCTTTGCAGTTTTCCATTCAAAATCAGCCAATTCATAAATATACCCATGATCCGTCATCTGCTGTCGTTTAAGTGTTAATTCTGGATAATTAACATCGGTTATAATATCATTCTCTGCATTAAGCGGATCCCCCAAAGAATCAAGAACCATCTGCAATGTCGCCACATCATTATCACTCTTAGTTGCAATGGGTTTTGGAAACTCTCCGCATAAATAGCGTTCTCTATTTGTAGGTGCTCCAAAATATTTAGCGTTGTACTTCCCTGATGCACCATCATGCGGTCTTAAAATGAAATCTCCTTTTAATCCTAATTCTGCAGCTTTGTATTCTTCTTTTATATACTCTTTCACTGCTGGGACATTTTCTAAAACCCAGTACTTCAGAACTGAATTCTTCTTGAATTTTTTCCGTGCTACTATCCTCAAATATGCTTCAATGAGTTGGATACCAATGGATTTATCTGCACTGCCAGATTTATTCGAATGCGAAAATGACTGACACGGCGGTGATCCTATTATCACCTCAGAGTCTGGAACTAATGTCTCAAATTCTTTGTCTGGTAATTGAGAAATACGAATAACATCATCTAGAACAACATTAACTCCAGGCTTATTTCCTTTATATGTATTTACGGCCGGAATCCATTTGTCAACAGCGAAAACGATTTCAAAACCTGCTTGACGAAAACCTTCCGAAAAACCTCCAGCACCGCAAAAAAAGTCTGCCACCCTCATAAATCGATACACCTTCTTTATGGAATATTTCTGCTACGTCGCTATGCCGGATTTCAACTAAGCATTTACTTCGTTGACCTTAAATTAAGGCGTCCGATTTTTGCGACGGGCATACTTTTATCTTCTATGCAAGCGAGTACGGTATCACGGCTGACTCCAAGATATTCGCAAAATCATTTCATTGAGTACCCACGCTCAATGTTAAAGCCAGTTGCTCATCCTCGCTTTTCGATTATTATACTTAAACAAATATAGTATAACACAATTTTCTATCCCAATCAAGGATAAATGCGGATTTATAAAGGAAATACAGGAAAATTTCATTAAAAACTCTAACTAAAAAATATAGTTGAAATGTGTTTATAAGAACATCAAAGGGGAATAAAATATCATTACAGCCACATATTCTATCAGACGCTACACACACGCGATTAACCGTATCTTCAACCGAAACATCCGGCCGCATCTCTCCCAACCGAAAATTTAAAAATACACAATTTCTCTGCCCGTTTGTTTGATTAGAGCATACTAAGTGTCCATAAAATTATGTGACAGTGTATATGTTCGACAGATTCGCCCGCAATCGCCGCGACAGTATTATGTATAAAGAAATGCTGAAACAAGATTACGGCAGACAGCTTGTCCGCGACAAGACGGCTTTCGCCACCGATTCCGGAATGGGCGGAGTAATGATATGGCATTTCGGCACCGATTCGTTCGATCCCGAACTGTCGCTGATAAACGTAATCGACGAAGTCGTCGGTTCCGGCAGCTGACCGCTTACGTTTACGGCTCAAATACCGCCGAGGCGACGCGGCGGCTTGTATTTGACAACGGCGGCTTCGGAATGATAGAATGATTGAAAAGGAGATATTTTTCCGTCATGAACGAACAAGAAAGAAAACATCGAATCAAACGAACCGTTCTGCGCGTCCTGGGCGCAGCGTTGGCTTTGGCGGGATTAGGCTGCTCTATCGCCGGTTTCGTGGACCTCGCGAAGGCGTTCGGCGAACGCAGAATGCCTATGTTCTGGCTGTTTTTTATCGGCTTCCCGTTGATAGGAGTCGGAATTTTTCTGCTAAGCGCCGGTTTCCACAGGGCTATTAACAGATATATAAAGGACGAGAACGCTCCCGTATTCAACGAAATGGGACACCAGATAGCTCCGGGACTGTCGGCTATATCCGAAGCTTTGAAAACAGGCGGCGAAAAGACGGTCTGCCCCAAGTGCGGAGCCGATAACGATAAGGACGCCAAATTCTGTAAATCCTGCGGCGCTGCCCTCAGCCGCGTCTGCCCCAAGTGCGGAACGCCGAATTCCGCCGACGCCAAATTCTGCGATAACTGCGGCACGCCTTTGGCGTGACGAATCAGCCTTTATCCGGAAAGCTCTTCCCGAACGGGCGGAGTTTTTCTTTTTCGGAAAGGTTTTCGGGATCTGACCCGGGAGGATAAATATGCCTGAAATATACGATCTTGCGATAATCGGCGGAGGACCTGCCGGGTACAAAGCGGCGGAACTTGCGAAAAACCGTATGAAAACGGTGATTTTCGAGGAGAAAAAAGCGGGCGGAGTCTGCCTTAACGAAGGCTGCGTTCCCACAAAGACGCTGTTGCACGTCGTAAAGGACATAGTCGCGGCGAAGGCTTTGAAAAACTACGGTTTTACCCTGACGGGCGCACCCGACTTGAATAAGATCGCCAGGCAGAAGGACAGGGTCGTCAGGATACTGCGCGCCGGCGTCGCCGAGAGCATAAAAGGCGCGGATTATTTTAACGAAAGGGCGGAAATCGCCGGAGTTTCGGACGGAAAATTCGTCGTCCGCTCCCCCGAAAGAGAGATCCTGGCGGATAAACTGCTGATCGCGACGGGATCGTCTGCGGCTCTGCCGCCCGTTCCCGGGCTGAAAGAGGCTTTTGAAAAAGGCGTCGCGGTAACCAGCACCGGGGCTTTGGAAATAAATTCCGTACCCGAAAAATTCGTCATAATCGGCGGCGGCGTGATAGGCGTTGAAATGGCGTCGATATATTCGGCTTTGGGTTCGGAGGTGACGCTGATAGAGGCGGAATCCGAATTGTTGCCGCAATCGGATAAAGATCTGGGCGGGTACGTCAGGAAGGCTTTCGAACGCGGCGGAATAAAAGTCCGCACCTCGACGAAAGCCGTTAAGATTACTCTGACGGAAGAAAACAACCTGCTGACTCTGGATGCGGGCGGAGCCGCGGAAGACATAACTTTCGACAGGCTTCTGGCAGCGGTGGGCAGAAGACCGAACGTCGCCGGAATAGGCTTGGAAAACATTTCGGTCAGAATCGATCGTGGAATAGTTACCGACGAATATATGCGTACTTCGGTTCCCAAAGTGTGGGCTGCGGGAGACGTAAACGGCAAAATGATGTTGGCGCACAAAGCATACCGCGAAGCCGCGGCAGCCGTTTCGGATATGTTGGGCAACCCTTATAAAGTGCGCTACGACACCGTGCCGGAGGCGGTATATTCCATTCCGGAAGTAGCTTCCGCGGGCGCGAAAGAAGGACAGATCGAAGGCGCCGTCGTAAGGAAGATCCCGGCTTCGTATTCGGCGCGTTACGTCGCCGAAAGCGATTCCAGGGACGGATTTGTAAAGACCGTCGTTTCGGAAGGCAGACTTGTCGGGGTACAGCTTGCTGTGCCGTATGCCGCGGAGATCGTTTCCGCTGCCTCCGTGATGATAGAAAAAGGTATGACGGAAAGCGAGATAGTCAGGCTCTGTTTCCCTCATCCCAGCGTTTCCGAATTGTTGGGGCACATACCTCGGGAATAATATTTATCCGCCACGAAAAGATACTAAATGTAAAATTAAGTTTATATACGCGATACGCACGGCTAACCGAGGCTTGAAAAACGGCGGACGGTTTGGTACAATCAGAATATGAACAGATACGATAAATTTTCGGAAAGATTGGCACTGACGATAGCAATGTTGCTTCTGGCGTGTTACGTCGTCGTTATGGGCGGCGCGGCTTTTATGCGCTTCAGACGGGGAGAAAGCATATATCACGATGTTAAAGTTTCCGTCTTTGCGCGCGAAAACAAAGACGAACCCAAGGGCGGCGTCGTTTTCGCCGGCGATTCCATAACAGATTTTTGCGACCTCGATAAATATTATCCCGGGCTGGACGCAGTAAACAGAGGCATAGCCGGCGATCTGACGGTGGGGCTTCAGCGGAGAATGAACGAATCGATATTCGATCTGGAGCCGCGCCTGGTAGTCATTCTGATCGGAGTCAACGACCTTGGCAGAAGGGCAAAGCCCGAAACGGTGATCGCAAATATCTTCGACATTGTTTCCGAGATCCGTGAAAAACTTCCCGAAACGCGCATTGTGCTGCAATCGGTGTACCCCGTCAGCGAAAAGTGGGGCAAAGCCTATTTTAAACGCGTGTCACCCGGAGTCGTCACCGTCAATAAAGCTCTTTCCGCCGGCGAAGCCGAATACGGATATACTTATGCCGACGTCTATTCGGTGCTTGCGGACGAAAACGGCAGACTGCCCGACGCCCTGACCGAGGACGGATTGCATCCGAACGCCGCGGGCTACGAGATCATCTCCGCATACCTGTATCCCATAATAAAAAGTTTGATCTGACGGCGGTTTCGCGGCGTATAGCCGATACCGCATAACGCCGTTACCGGAAAAGGCGCCGCGCGCCTTTTTTATTAAATAAATTTCCGTCGTTTCGTCCGCCGTTCCTCTTTCGGAGCGCCCGTACGGCGCCCGCACGCGCGCTGTTCTTTATAATATTCCGTAAAACCGCATACTCAGAACAATTATACAAACATTTTGCATATAACTATAAAAATATTCATAATTATTGCCTTTGTTTTGTTGATTTATGCAAACGAAGGGGCTATAATGTATGTATAAAATCCGGAGGCACGATTCATGGATAAGAAAATCAAAAAAATAGTACTTGCATATTCGGGCGGCTTGGACACGTCGATAATAATCCCCTGGTTAAAGGAAAATTACGACAATCCCGAGATTATTGCCGTCAGCGGCGACGTCGGTCAGGGAACCGAACTCGACGGGTTGGAAGAAAAAGCCATTAAAACGGGCGCTTCCAAACTTTACGTTCTGGATCTGAAGGAAAAATTCGTTACCGATTACGTTTTCCCGACTCTGAAAGCCGGCGCCAAATACGAAGAATATCTTTTGGGAACGGCTTTTGCGCGTCCCATAATAGCCAAAGGCATAGTCGACATCGCCCTGAAGGAAGGCGCCGACGCGATTTGCCACGGCTGCACCGGCAAAGGCAACGACCAGGTCCGTTTCGAACTGACGATAAAAGCTTTTGCGCCGGGTATGAAGATAATCGCTCCATGGCGTATATGGGACATAAAGAGCCGCGAAGAAGAAATCGCCTATGCGGAAGCGCATAACGTGCCTTTGAAAATAAACCGTGAAACCAACTATTCGAAGGACAAGAACCTTTGGCACCTTTCGCACGAAGGTCTTGACCTGGAAGACCCCGCGAACGAACCGCAATACGAAAAGAAGGGATTCCTCGAAATGGGAGTCAGCCCGATAGACGCTCCCGACGAACCAACTTATGTATCGATAGACTTCGAAAAGGGTATTCCCGTAGCCATAGACGGAAAGAAGACCGATCCCGTTTCGTTGGTATACAAACTTAACGAATTGGGCGGCAAGAACGGCATAGGTCTGTTGGACATAGTCGAAAACAGATTGGTCGGAATGAAATCCAGGGGCGTGTACGAAACTCCCGGCGGAGCCATTCTGTACAAGGCGCACGAAATATTGGAAACGATATGCCTGGATCGCGATACCGCCCACTATAAGGCGATAGTCGCTCAACAGTTTGCCGAACAGGTGTATTTCGGAAAATGGTTCACGCCGCTGAGGGAGGCGCTGTCCGCATTCGTGGACAAGACCCAGGAAAACGTCACCGGCACCGTAAAGCTGAAACTTTACAAGGGCAACATCATCAACGCCGGCGTTACTTCTCCGTATTCCCTGTACAATCCCGAATTCGCGACTTTCGACGAGGACGAAGTTTACAACCAAAAGGATTCCGAAGGATTCATCAATCTGTTCGGATTGCCGCTGACCGTCCGCGCGATAATGGAAAAAGCGCAGAAAAAATAAGTTTATGTAGCTATAGCTACGGAAAAAGGAGTTATATGGGAGATCTTTGGTCGGCAAGGTTCCAAACCTCACCCGATGAAAAGTTAAAGGCGTTCAACTCATCGATATCCGTCGATGGGTTGATGTATATTGAGGATATCGAAGGTTCCCTGGCGCATGCTGCGATGTTGGCGGAACAGGGAATCATTTCCGCAGACGACGCAAAAGCGATAGAGGACGGGTTGAAGGGTATTCTGTCGGATGTACGTTCGGGCGCGCTGAGTATAGATCCCGACGCCGAAGACATCCATATGTTTATCGAAGGGGAGCTGACCAAACGTATCGGCGAACCCGGAAAAAGGCTGCATACCGCAAGGTCGCGTAACGATCAGGTGGCTACGGACATCAGGCTGTATCTGAAAAAACGCGCCGAAAACGTGTGCGACGGGATACGCGGTTTCGTCGACGCCCTGTACCGCACGGCGGCGGCGCATACCGATTTCGTTATGCCGGGATATACTCATCTGCAACGCGCTCAGCCCGTAACGCTGGCGCACCATCTTGCGGCTTATGCGGAAATGTTTATGCGCGATTATTCGCGGTTTACCGACGCCGTAAACAGGATGAACTACTGCCCGTTGGGTTCGGCGGCTCTGGCAGGGACGACTTATCCGATAGACAGGCGGCTTACGGCAAAGCTTCTGGGATTCACCGCGCCTACGGCAAATTCCCTGGACGGCGTTTCGGACAGGGATTTCGCGGCGGAACTCGCCTTTGCGGCGTCGCTTGCGATGACGCATCTGTCCAGGCTTTCCGAAGAGGTCATACTGTGGTGTTCGTGGGAATTCAAATTTATGGAACTTTCCGACGCTTTTTCGACGGGATCGTCGATAATGCCGCAAAAGAAAAATCCCGACGTCGCAGAATTGGTCAGAGGCAAAACCGGCAGGGTCTACGGCGATCTTATCGCGCTTTTGACGATGATAAAAGGTCTGCCGCTTGCGTACAACAAGGATATGCAGGAGGACAAAGAGGCGGTATTCGACGCTTTGCGGACGCTGTCGGACTGCCTGGAGATATTTGCTCCGATGCTGCTTTCCGCGCGGTTCAACCGCGAAAATATGCTGAACGCCGCGAAAAAAGGTTTCATCAACGCCACTGACATGGCGGATTACCTGACGAAAAAGGGCATGCCGTTCCGTTCGGCTTATAAACTTGTAGGGGAATTGGTATTCAAAGCGCAGGAAAAGGGCGTCGGATTGGAAGATTTTTCCCCGGAAGAATTAAAGGCGCTGTCGCCTCTGTTCGAAAAGGACGTGTATGACGAGATAGCTTTGAAAAACTGCGTTTCGAAACGTTCCTCCGAAGGCGGACCGGCGGATATAGACAGTCAATTAAAACGTATCGGGGAGTTTTTGAATGCCTGAGATTTTTATAGACGGTTGGCAGGGTACAACGGGTCTGCAGATCGTACAACGTTTAAAACAAAGGGACGACCTGAAAGTCGTCGTGTTGGAAGGAGAGGAACGCAAGTCCCTCTTTTCGCGCATAGCCGCGATAAAAAAAGCCGACGTGACGGTGCTTTGTCTGCCGGATTCCGCGGCGAACGAGATAGCCGGTTCCGTCCCCGAAAGCGCCAGGATAATAGACGCTTCGACGGCGCACCGCACGAATCCGGAATGGGCTTACGGTATGCCGGAACTAGGTAAGGAATTCAAGGACAAGATCGCCTCTTCCAATCGCGTGGCAAATCCCGGCTGCCACGCTTCCGGCGCGATCGCCATATTGTATCCGTTGATAAAAAACGGAGTTCTGGCTCCTGAAAGTCTGATATCGGTAACCTCTTTGACGGGTTATTCGGGAGGCGGCAAAAGTATGATCTCCGATTACGAACAGAAAGGATATTCGTACTCCAGGGCGTACCAGCCGTATCAGACGCACAAACATTTGCCTGAAATTTGTTATGTGACGGGGCTGAAAAACGCACCGGTATTCCTGCCGGTGGCGGAACCGTTCTATTCGGGGATGATGGTAACGGTGCCTCTGCACGTCGGTACGCTGAACGGTATCGGATCGCCGGAAGAACTGAAAAAACTCTATTCGGAATTTTACGTCGACGGAGTGATTTCCGTGGGCGAAATTTATCAGGGGGGATTCGCCGACGCGGGATCGAAACACGGGCGCGACGATATGACGATATCCGTGGACGGCAATTCCGAAAGGCTGACGGTGACGGCGGTGTTCGACAACCTCGGCAAAGGCGCGTCTGGCGCCTGTATACAAAATATGAACATAATGCTCGGAACAGACGAAAGGAAAGGATTAGTTTTATGATTGAATTTACGGAAGGCGGCGTAACCGCTCCGAAAGGGTTTTCGGCGGCAGGTATCCACGCAGGTATCAGGAAAAACCGTTCGAAACGCGATATGGCGCTGATTTTATGCGACGTGCGTGCGGCTGCGGCTGCGGTCTATACGACGAACCTTGTGAAAGGCGCGCCGCTGACGGTAACCAAAGAACATATCGCCGACGGCTACGCGCGCGCGATATTGTGTAATTCCGGAAACGCCAACACCTGCAACGCGAACGGAACAGAGATAGCCGAACAAAGCTCCGAGATCCTGGCGAAAACGCTGGGCATTTCCGCCGACGACGTCATCGTCGCTTCGACGGGGGTGATCGGTCAGCAAATGAACATTGCTCCCTTTGAAAGCGGCATACCGATGCTGAAAGACGCGCTTTCTTATACGGCGGAAGGCTCCGCGGACGCCGCCGAAGCCATAATGACTACGGATACCGTCATGAAATCGGTGGCGGTAAAGACGGAAATCGGAGGCAGGGAAGTCAGGATAGGCGGTATCGCAAAAGGTTCGGGAATGATAAATCCGAATATGGCGACAATGTTGGTGTTCGTCACCACGGACGCCGCCATCACGCCCGCGATGTTGCAAAAAGCCGTGTCCGAAGACGTGGCGGATTCGTTCAATATGGTGACCGTGGACGGCGACACTTCCACAAACGATATGTTCGTCGTAATGGCTTCCGGGTTGGCTGAAAACCCCGTCATAGACGGCGAGGGCGAAGACTTCGCGGCGTTCAAAAAGGCGCTTGCGTCGGTGACCGTGAAACTTTGCAAGATGTTGGCTACCGACGGCGAAGGCGCGACAAAGGGTCTTATTTGCCGCGTTACGGGAGCCCGAACCAAAGAAATTGCGCGCGTCGCCGCAAAAGCCGTCGTCGGCAGTTCGTTGGTGAAAGCCGCATTCTTCGGCGCGGACGCGAATTGGGGAAGGATCTTATGCGCGTTGGGTTATTCCGGCGCGGACATAGACGTCGACAAGATAGACGTTTACTTCGGATCGGCGGCGGGCAGGATACCCGTATGCAAGAACGGGCGCGGCGTCGATTTTTCGGAGGAGCTGGCAAAAAAGATACTCAGCGAACGCGAGATCCATATCGACGTCGAATTGAATTCGGGGGACGAACAAGCCGCGGCATGGGGCTGCGATCTTACTTACGATTACGTTAAAATCAACGGAGATTACCGTACCTGAACGGAGGAAATATGCAGATATCTAACGCAGACAAAGCCGAAATTTTATTGGAAGCTCTGCCGTACATCAAAAAGTACGCGGGCGAAACCGTCGTCATCAAATACGGCGGCAGCGCCATGATCGACGAAAAGTTGAAAAAGATGGTCGTAAACGACATCGTTTTGCTGAAACAGATCGGCGTCAAACCCGTCGTCGTACACGGCGGCGGTCCCGAAATATCGGCGACTTTGAACAAAATGGGCGTTCAGTCCCGTTTCGTAGACGGTCTGAGAGTTACCGACGAAGAAAGCGTCGGCGTGGTGCAGATGGTGCTGGCGGGAAAAATAAACAAGGACCTGGTGGCTCTGTTCGGTTCGATGGATTCGAACGCGATAGGGCTGTGCGGCATCGACGGCAAACTGATAGAGGCTGAACCGCTGAACGCGGAATTGGGATATGTCGGCGGAGTCAAAAAGATCGATCCGAAGCCCGTCGAAGACGCTTTGGCTTGCGGATACATTCCCGTCGTCGCGCCGATAGGCATTGGCGACGACGGAAAAGTGTACAACATCAACGCCGACACCGCGGCAGCCAGGATCGCCGGAGCTTTGCACGCCAAATCCTTCATCAACATGACCGACGAAAAGGGTATTTTGAAAAATAAGGACGATGAAGACAGCCTGATACGCGAAGTGTCTGCTTCGGAAGCGGGAGAGCTGATATCCGAGGGCATAGTTTCCGGAGGCATGATGCCGAAGGTGCGCTGTTGTATAGACGCCATTCGCCGCGGAGTCGAAAAGGTGTTTATAATCGACGGCAGAGAGCCGCATTCGCTGCTTATCGAAGTGCTTTCCGATCAAGGTATCGGAACCATGTTCTATTGAGGTGAAGGATGAAACATTTATTGAAACTCGGCGATCTGACAGCCAGGGAAATTACCGATATATTAAATCTTGCCGACCAGCTGAAGTTCGAAAAATACAACGGCGAAAGAAAACCCTACCTTGCCGGCAAGACTTTGGGAATGATATTTACGAAGGCTTCCACCAGGACCAGGGTGTCGTTTGAAGTGGGTATGTACCAATTGGGAGGTAACGCGCTGTTCCTCAGCGGCTCCGATATGCAGATCGGCCGCGGCGAACCCGCGGAGGATACCGCCAGGGTGCTTTCCAAATATCTGGACGGCATAATGATCAGGACCTTCAAACAGGAAGAAGTCGAAAAGCTTGCGGCTTTCAGCGACATACCCGTCATAAACGGGCTGACCGATTATTGCCATCCCTGCCAGGTGCTGGCGGACCTTATGACGATCCGCGAAAGGAAAGGTTCCTTCAAGGGCAAGAAACTTACCTTTATAGGCGACGGGAACAATATGGCGAATTCGTTGATAGTCGGCGCGGTAAAGACGGGAATGGAAATAGCCGTGGCTTGCCCGAAAGGTTACGAACCGGACGCCGATATTATCAAATGGGGATCCCAAAACGGCAAAGTTATGATAACGGACGACGTCAAAGCCGCCGCCGAAGGCGCCGATATAATGTATACCGACGTGTGGGCGAGCATGGGTCAGGAAGGCGAAGCTCAGCTGAGGAAGGATAAATTCAAAGGCTTCTGTATCGATTCGGATCTGATGAAACTTGCCAAAAAAGACGCTATGGTACTGCATTGTCTTCCGGCTCACCGCGGCGAGGAAATTTCGGCGGAAGTTCTGGAAGCGCACGCCGACGAGATCTTTGCCGAGGCGGAAAACAGACTGCACGCTCAAAAGGCGGTCATGGTGACTCTGATGGGTCAGAACAGGCAATAAGGCGATTTGAACGCATTTAATTCGCCGGGCAGCGCGCCCGGCGTCAAAGGAGAAAACATGGATAAATACCTCGTCCTGGAAAACGGAAACGTCTATAAAGGAAAGGCGTTCGGAGCAGAAGGCGACTCCGTGGGCGAATTGGTGTTCACCACCGGAATGGTGGGATACACCGAAACGCTGACAGATCCGTCCTACTACGGGCAGATAATAATGCACACTTTCCCGGAGATCGGGAATTACGGCATTATGTACGAAGATATGGAATCGGACGGAGTGGCTGCCGCGGGATACGTCGTTCAGAATTACTGTCTGCACCCGTCTAATTTCAGAAAAGATACCGATATCGATTCGTTTTTAAAGGAAAAAGGCGTAGTCGGCTTGTACGGCGTGGATACCAGGGCTTTGACCGCGGCAATCCGCTCCGCCGGGGTAATGAACGCCGCAATAGTTTCCGATCCATCGAAAGTCGATTTGGAAAAGCTGCGCGGCTATAAAATCAAAAACGCCGTGGCTGCGGTTTCGTCCGCGGCGGAGGAAGTTTACGAACCCGAAAACGCCGAATTTACCGTGGCTTTATACGATTACGGCGCAAAACGCAACATAATACGCACTCTTTTAAAGCACAACTGCCGCGTTATCAGCGTGCCGTCGGATACTCCGGTATCCAGGATAAAGGACATCGCTCCGGACGGCATAATGCTGTCCAACGGACCCGGCAACCCGGCTGAATGCAAAAAAGAAACGGCTCTGATAGCCGAGCTTATGGGATATAAGCCGATCTTCGGCATCTGCCTGGGGCATCAGCTTGCGGCGCTTGCCGCCGGAGCAAAGACGGTAAAATTGAAGTACGGTCACCGCGGAGCCAATCAGCCGGTGAAAGAACTTGCCACGGGCAGGACGTTCATCACCAGCCAAAATCACGGGTATGCCGTGGACGCCGATTCGGTAAAGACGGGTAAAGTAAGTTATATCAACGCCAACGACTTTACTTTGGAAGGGATAGATTACGACGATATCGGTATGATCACGGTGCAATTTCATCCGGAAGCCTGCGCCGGTCCCAGGGATATGCGCAGACTTTTCGACGATTTCGACAATTTGATGAAAGGAGGTAAACGCTGATGCCTCGCGATCCTAAAATTAAAAAAGTATTGGTGATCGGTTCCGGTCCGATAGTGATAGGTCAGGCGGCGGAATTCGACTACGCCGGCACGCAGGCGTGCCGCGTGCTGAAAGCCGAGGACATAAAAGTCGTCTTGGTCAATTCAAACCCCGCCACGATCATGACCGACGCGGCTTTGGCGGACGCCATTTACACCGAGCCGCTGACTCTGGAAACGGTAAAGCGTATCATAATCAAAGAAAAACCCGATTCGGTTTTGGGAACTTTGGGCGGACAGACGGGGCTGACGCTTTCGATGCAACTGGAAAAAGAGGGCTTTTTGAAGGCGCACAAAGTACGTTTGATCGGCACCGACGCCGATTCTATCTGTCTTGCGGAGGACAGGGAACTTTTCAAAGAAACGATGGAATCGATAAATATGCCCTGCATACCTTCGGATATCGCTTCCACCGTCGAACACGCCTTGGAGGCCGCGGAAAAGATAGGCTATCCCGTCATAGTGCGCCCGGCATTCACCCTGGGCGGTAACGGCGGCGGCGTCGCTTATTCGGCGGAAGAATTAAAGACGGTGGCGGCGGGCGGCATAGAAGTTTCGCCGATCTCGCAGATCCTGGTCGAAAAATACATCTACGGTTGGAAGGAAATAGAATTCGAAGCCATACGCGATTCGATAGGCAACACGATAGCGGTGTGCAGTATGGAAAACGTCGATCCCGTCGGCGTGCATACCGGCGATTCCATAGTCGTGGCGCCCGCGCTGACGCTTTCGGACAAAGAATACGAAATGCTGCGTTCGGCATCGATAGACATAGTTTCGAAGCTGAACATAATCGGCGGATGCAACTGCCAATTCGCGCTGGATCCCGATTCTATGCGTTTTGCGGTGATCGAGGTAAACCCGAGGCTGTCGCGTTCGTCCGCGCTGGCAAGCAAGGCGACGGGATATCCCATTGCGAAAGTCGCCACCAGATTGGCTTTGGGCTACACCCTGGACGAGATCAAAAACGAAGTTACCGGCAAGACGTGCGCTTGTTTCGAGCCCGCGGTAGACTATGTGGTGTGCAAATTCCCGAAGTGGCCGTTCGACAAGTTCGTCTATGCTGACAGGACGCTGGGAACGCAGATGAAAGCCACCGGCGAAGTCATGAGCATAGCGCCTTCGTTCGAAGCCGCCATAATGAAAGCCGTCCGCGGCGCGGAAATAGGCGTGGACACTCTGAATATGCCGTCGATTGCGGATTACGATTCCGAAAAGCTGATGGCGGCTTGCGACGACAGAAGGATTTTCGCGGTATTCAAAGCGCTGAAGGAAGGCATTTCCCCCGACCGTATTTTCGAGATCACAAAGATCGACAGGTTTTTTATCGAGAAGCTGAAAAGGCTTGCCGATTTCGAAAAGGAGATCGAAGGCAAACCTATCGACGGCGAACAATATCTTACCGGCAAACGGTTGGGGTATACGGATAAGGCTTTGGAACGCATTTCCGGGAATAAGGTTCCCGAACATCGTAATGCGGTATACAAAATGGTAGATACCTGCGCGGCGGAATTCGACGCTGAAACGCCGTACTTCTATTCTTCGTACACCGACGAGAACGAAGTTTTAAGGCATATCGACCGTTCCAAAAAATCGGTGCTGGTATTGGGATCCGGACCTATCAGGATAGGTCAGGGCATAGAATTCGATTATTCCAGCGTGCACTGCGCCTGGGCTATCAAACGCGAAGGCTACGAGGTCAGTATCATAAACAACAACCCCGAAACCGTTTCCACCGATTTCGACGTGGCGGACAGGCTGTATTTCGAACCGCTGACTCCGGAAGACGTCGATAACGTCATTGCGGTGGAACAACCCGTCGGCGTGGTCGTGGCTTTCGGCGGACAGACGGCGATAAAGCTTACGAAACATCTTGACGAAAAAGGCGTAAAGGTGTTGGGGACTTCCGCGGACGGCATAGACAAAGCCGAAGACAGGGAACGCTTCGACAAGCTGTTGGAAGAAGTCGGATTCAAACGTCCGAAAGGGTATGCCGTTACGAACATGACCGACGCGATACAGGTAGCCGAAAGCCTGGGGTACCCGGTATTGGTCAGACCCTCCTATGTTATCGGCGGTCAGAATATGACGATAGCATACAACGAAACCGACGTCGAAGAATATATGGGGCTGATACTTGCTAACGGCGCGGATTCTCCGATACTCATCGACAAATACCTTATGGGCACCGAATTGGAAGTCGACGTGATCTCCGACGGCGATGACGTTTTGATGCCCGGGATTATGCAGCACATAGAGCGCGCCGGCATCCATTCCGGCGATTCGATAGCCGTATATCCTCCGTATAACATCGGCGACGTAATGCGCGAAAAGATAGTCGATTGTTCGACAAGGCTTGCGCTGTTGTTGGGAACGCGCGGCCTGGTGAACATTCAGTACGTAATTTACGAAAACGAACTTTACGTCATCGAAGTCAACCCCAGGGCTTCGCGCACGATCCCGTATCTGAGCAAAGTCACCGGGATACCGATGGTGGATATCGCCACGCATATTATGCTGGGCGGTAAGCTGAAGGACCTGGGATACGGCAGCGGACTTGCAAAGACCGTGCCTTACGTCACCGCGAAAGTGCCCGTGTTCTCCTTTGAAAAACTCAGAAACGTCAACTCGATCCTTGGTCCGGAGATGAAATCGACCGGCGAAGTGCTTGGAGTGGGAAAGACGTTGGTGGAAGCATTGTTCAAAGGTCTGACGGCGGCAGGCTTTAAGATCGATATCGGCAAGGAAAACCGCGGAGTGTATATGTCCGTACGCGACGTGGACAAATACGACGCTTTGAAACTTGCCAAAAAGTTCTTGGATCTGGGAATAACCGTCTACGCCGACGGCGCGGCCGCCGAAGTAGTCCACGAACTTGGTTCCGATTGCGTGGAAATAAAAGGCGAGGAGATATATTCTCTCCTGGAAGAAGGCAGGATCGATTACATAGTTTCCACCGTTTCCAACGCCAGAAGCTCCGTGGATAAATATATAAAGCTCAGGACAAGGGCGATACAGCTTGGAGTGGCTTGCATGACTTCGTTGGATACCGCCAACGCTCTTGCAGATATTCTGGCTTCGCGCTTTACGGAAAGGAACACCGAATTGGTGGACCTGAACAAGATGAGAAAGGACAGGCTGAAGATCGCTTTCACAAAGATGCAATCTTTGGGTAACGACGGGGTCTATATCGAAAACTTCAATAATTCCGTAAACTGTCCCGAAAGCCTTGCGATCCATTTTGCCGACAGAAACTTCGGCATAGGCTCCAACGGGCTTGCGGTCATCGGAAAATCCGACGTCGCGGACGCAAAGATGGATATATTCAACAAGGACGGTTCCGACGGCAAGACTTCGGGCACTTCGTTGATCTGTACCGGAAAATTCCTGTACGACCGCGGCATAGTAAACAAAACCGATATCACGATCGAAACGCAATCGGGTATCCGTAAATTGGGACTGTACCTTTCCGACGGCAAAGTTTCCGGCGTGACCTGCGATATGGGAATGCCGGGGCTGAAACCCGCTGATATACCTTGCGCGCTGGAAGGCGATTCGGTGGTGAACAGGGAAGTCGAGATCCGCGGTAAAAAATATAACGTCACCGTAATTTCGATCGGCAATCCGCATCTTATCATATTCGTGGACAGAGTCGACGACGTGGATATAATGAAGTTGGGACCGCTGTTCGAATACGCACCCTTCTTCGGCGACAGAACCAACGTCGAATTCGTGCGCGTAGTCAATTCGGGCACTCTGAAAATGCGCGTATGGGAAAGGGGCAACGGCGAAACTTTGGCTTCCGGTTCGGGTGCTTGCGCCGCAGTAGTCGCCGCCACTCTGAACGGCTTTATCCCCGAAGATACGGATATCACCGTAAAAACGCGCGGAGGCGACGTCACCGTCCACTACAAAGATTCGGTTTCGCTGACGTCTTCGGCGCACCTGGTCTACGAAGGCGTTATCAGGATTTGATTCCCGAAAAACCGGCGTCTATCAAAAAGCCCGTACGGCGTACGGGCTTTTTTGCGCGGCGCAGGCAGATGACGGCGCAGGCGGTCTGTTTTTCCGGCGAAAAGGAATTATCGCTTTTATCCGCGGTAGAAGATGTGGTATGATAATATTATGAAAACGAATGCGATAAGGATACTTGAACAGAAGAAGGTTGAATTCGAGGTCATAACCTTTGCCGCCGAAGAAGCCGTTTCGGGCGTGGAGGCGGCGGCGCGTATGGGCTTGGACGTGGAAAACGTTTTTAAAACTTTGGTCACGGTAGGGAAATCGGGCGCTCATTACGTTTTCGTCGTGCCCGTGGCAAAGGAATTGGACCTCAGGAAAGCCGCAGTCGCCGCCGGCGAGAAAAACATTTCCATGATACATTCGAAAGAGCTGCTGCCGCTGACGGGATATATACACGGCGGCTGTTCCCCGATAGGTATGAAGAAGGCTTTCCCGACGTTCGTTGACGCTTCCGCGGAAGACCGGGAGTTCATCGTTTTCAGCGGCGGCAGAATAGGACTGCAGATAAAGATGAAGCCGGGCAGTCTGATAAACGCCGTAAACGCTTCCTATAAGGAATTGGTTTGATCGGTTAATTTCGGATTTTCGGAAAATAGCTGTAAAAAGTAGTTTCGATTTCCGCGTTGTATAATTTTCTCCGTTTGTCGGCTTTCCCCAAAGCGCGTTCCAAACCCGGATATGCCGAAATGATCCCGAAGGTAAATCCCGGGAGTCTTTTTTTGCCTGCGGCAAGCTCCGCATATATTTTTTTCAACTCCTCGCCGTCGCCTAGCCGTATGCCGTAAGGGGGATTCGTAACGACGTGTCCCGATTTGAAACGGGAACTCAGTTCGGAAACGGGACGCACCTGAAAATGTACTTTTCCGCTAAGCCCGGCCGCTTTCAGATGCGCCTCCGCCATGGACACCGCGGACGGATTGACGTCGTATCCGGCAATGTCGGGTTTCACGTCGGCGATTTTTGCCGTCAGCTCCTCGCGCAGTTCGCGCGTGATCTTTCCGTCGAAGACAGGATAGTTTTCGAAAGCGAAAGTTCTTTTCAGTCCCGGCGCGGTGTTCGTGGCTATCAAAGCCGCCTCGACGGGAATGGTCCCCGAACCGCAGAACGGATCTATCAACACTCCGCCCCTGTATCCCGTCAGCAGCAGGAGCGCAGCCGCAAGAGTTTCCGACAGGGGGGCTTCGCCGACCATTTTCCTGTAACCGCGTTTATGCAGGGCGTCTCCCGAAGTGTCCATCATGAAATTAAGGACGTCGTCGCTGACGTCCGCCGTAAAACGGTAGGTTTCCCCCGTTTCCGGTAACGTCCCTCCCATAGCGTCGGCAACGGCGCGCTTTGCGACCTTTTGCAGCGCGCTCAGCGCGAACAGCTTCGATCTGTGCGAAGAGGCGTTTACGATTATTTTTGCGTCGTGAGGTATGAAATCGCTGAATGGCAGGGCGCGTATCGCGTCGTATACGTCGTCGAAGGTTTCGGCTTTGCACGAGGTCAGATCCAGGTACACGCGGTTCGCCGTCCTCAGCGTCATATTCAAACGCGCGGCGTCCGTCAGACCGCCTTTGAACGGGATGCGTCCGTATGACGCGCCGCCGGGTTCGAAACCTTGTTTTATCAGCTCACGCTTAACGACGGCTTCCAATCCGGAAGCCGCCGTCACGCATAAGTTTTCGAAAATATCGGGCATATACGGGTGCGGAAAGTCTATTTTCCGTCCGCGTCGGAATCGTCCGCGGGATCGTCGGAATTTTGAATTTCGTTATCTTTAATTTCGGTTTCGGTATCCGAAACGTCGGTTTTATCTGCCTGATTATTGATTATTTCACCTATCGAATCAGAATTCATTATGGCTGCCGCTTCGTCCTCGGTGATAGCGCCGATAGAGGATTTGCCGATCTCTTCGTCAAGGTTGTAAGCGCCTTCCGCACGGCTCTTTTCGGCGAGGGCTTCGACTATCTTCGCGTGCTCTTTTTTGTTCAGCTTATAGAAGAACAGAGTGACCAGCATCAATGCCGCCGAAACAGCGGATACGATGAACGCCAGGTTGAAATAATTCAACGCGTTGTCGATCTGCGTCTGAGTGGGATCGGTAACGCCGCCGTAGAAGTAGCTGGGTTGGTAATCCATTCCCTGTTTGATGTAAGCCATTACCACCAATCCGGCGTTTGTGAACACCAGCACCAGCGCGTACAGGAAAGTCTGGATAAAGCCTTCCAGCCGTTTTCCGGTGAGGTATTGCTGGTAGTCGCACAGTTCCGCCATCATCAGCGGCTGCAGCGAAGCCAGCGCGTTGAACAGCGAAATGAATCTTAACAGGGTGATGACCACGGCGGATACGGTGCCTTGTTCGATGTTCTGCAAGCCTATAAGACCCAACAGCATATAACCGAAAGCGTTGCAGCCCATCCATATCATCAATATGGTGCGGTTGGTCATCTTTCTGGTCATCAGAGGCAACAGGATCATATTCGGAGTGACTGCGAATCCGGTGATCAAAGTCAGCGCGCCGAATACCTGAAGCCCGGTGTCGATATCGGAAGCATAACGCAATCTGCCGATGACCTCGGCGTCGACCTCGACTACGGTACGGCTGGAACCCAAAACCAAAGCCAAAGTAAAAATCAGCAGCGGCTTGTTTTTCATTATCATCCTCATGCCTTCGAACAAGCCGACTTTTTCTTTGTTTTCCACAGTCGGAATGACGCGTTCTTTGACTTTGAACAGGCACAGCAACAGGACCAGACCTACCGCCGCGTAAATGAAGCCCATATATCTGTAAGCCAGGTATTCCTGACCCAGATCGTAGAAGTAACCCTTTATGGCGTTACCCAATACGTTCATAATAGTGGGGGAGAAGCCTATTACCAATCCGATAGGCGACCAGACGTCGGCCCTTTCCTGTTGGTTCGGGGTGATGACGCCGGGAAGGAGATAGAACGTGTTCTGCACCAGGTTCCACAGTATCAGCGTGGGGGTGCAGATCAGGTACGCGTATATGGTACGCGCGTTCTCGGTCATACCTTGCGGCTGCCACGTCGCGGCGATGGCAAAGACCGCCAGAATGGGGGCAAGCACCAGAATGAACGGTTTGTATTTGCCGTATTTGGTGTTTGTGTTCTGGATCAGCTTCCCGAATATCGGTTGGATGATCAGACCGATTATACTTGAAAGGAAACAGATCCAGGCGCCGTGGATGACGTCGATGTCGTAAATGCCCGGGATCTGCGTCGCGGTTATCAGACCGGAAACTATGGTAATGATCGTGCTGACGCCGAAAGCCGTTCCGCCCAGGCACAGAATCTCTTTCAGATTAAGATATCTGCCCTTCGGGGGATTCTTCCAAAATACCTTGATTTTAGCGGGTAAAGTTTTAAAAAACTCCTTAAAATCAAACTTCGGTTTTCCTTTCGGCCCGTTGCCGGGGGAAAGCTCCGGTTCGGTTGCGGGAGTCGTTTCCGGGGTGAAATCCGTATTGTTATCCATGGCTGCCTCCTTCCATAAAAGGCGTGCGCAATACACGTTATTAAAAATTATAACTTATGCGCGCGCAGTAGTCAACCTTTTCCGACATAATAAAACGACGGTAAAACTCGGAATCCGAAACGCGCGCCGTAAAGAACCTCCCGTGTTGACATCGGGCGCCGCAAATGATATATTGAACTCGGAAAGAAGGTGAACGTATGCAGAAAGATCCCGAAAAAGAATATCAAAAACTGCTTGTTGCCGAAGCCGAATTGGAAAAGCGGTTAAACGACAGACCCGAAACGGCTGTAGTCCTGGGTTCGGGGCTCGGCGGCTTTGCCGAAGATTTTCCGTTAAAGATCCCTTATACGGAGATACCTTGGCTGAAACCTTCCACCGTCAGCGGTCACGAAGGCGCTTTCGCCTTTGGCGAAATAGGCGGCAAAAAGGTGCTTGCGATGACGGGCAGGGTGCATTATTACGAAGGTTATTCGGCGGCGGAAGTCGTGCGTCCGGTCAGATTGGCGGCGATGCTGGGCATAAAAAAGCTGATCCTGACCAACGTATCGGGAGGCATCAATCCGGATCTTCCGATAGGCAGTCCCGTAATGATTTCCGGGCATATCGCCTGTCTGGTGCCGTCGCCGCTGAGGGGCGAAAACGCGGACGAATTGGGAGTAAGATTCCCGGATATGAGCGAAGTTTATTCGTTTCGATTCCGCGAAACGGCAAAACGCATATACAAAGAACACGGGAGCGAGTACCGCGAAGGAGTGTATCTGCAGGCACCCGGTCCGCAATACGAAACTCCGGAGGAGATCTCGGCTTTCCGCATTTGGGGCGCGGATATGGTGGGAATGTCCACGGCGATAGAAGCCGTCGCCGCAAAGCACGCCGGTATGGAGATCGCAGGCGTCAGCCTGATCGCAAACGCCGCCGCCGGGCTGAGCGATAAAAAGCTGAGTCACGAGGAAGTGAAAGCCGCCGCGGCGTCCGGCGCCGTGCGGTTCAACGCGCTGGTCACGGAACTGATAAAACGGATATGATAGAACTGCATCTGCACCTGGACGGGTCGTTATCGGAAAGCGAACTGAACGAGATCAAACGGAAATTTTATGCTTCCGAAGACGTTCCGTATACTCCGGTGCGGTTTGACGGCAGAGGCGGACTAGGCGAATATTTAAAGTGTTTCAGGTATCCGTTATTGTTATTAAGGAAACCCGAAAGCGTATATTTTGCGATATGCGCTTTGTCCGAAAGGTTGCACGCGCAGGGCGAAGAGTATTGCGAGATCCGTTTTGCTCCGGCACTGTCGGCAGGTATCGAAGGCGTCGCGGAGATCGCCGACGCCGCCGAACGCGCCGCCTGCGATCTGAACGGAAAGGGCGTATATACGGGGATCGTTTTCTGTTGTATGCGCGGCGCTCCGGAAAAAGAAAATCTTGCCGTGGCAAAGACTGCCGCCGACAAAATACGGAACGGCAAAGGCGTGGTCGGCGTCGATCTTGCAGGCGACGAAGGCAGGTATCCGAACGAGGACTACTCCGGGATATTCGCGTTTTTAAGGGAATCGGAAACTCCGTTTACCGTCCACGCGGGGGAGGCGCGCGGCGCCGAGAGCGTCGGTTCGGCGATACTTTTCGGGGCGCGCAGGATAGGGCACGGCGTCGCGGCGGCTTCCGACGAACGCGTTATCGCCATGATGCGCGAAAGGGGAGTGCTTGCGGAGATGTGTTACACTTCGAATCTGCAGACGGGAGCCTGGAAGGGCGGACGGGAAGGATACCCGTTGCGGAAATTCATTTCCGAAGGCGTCAAAGTTTCGCTGAATTCGGACAATACCACGGTTTCCGGGACGGATTTGAAGAGGGAATATTCGCTGTTGGGAATAAACGGGGAGGAAGCGCGGATATTGTATTCCCGCGCTTTCGAGGCGGCTTTTCCGAATGCGGCGGCAGCGGCTTTTTTCGTAAACCGCGGAAAAGGTCATCTATAAAACCGACGGATATTTATAAAAAACGGCTCCCTTCGACGGGGAGCCGTTTCAAGTCGGGCGTGTTTGAAACTATTTGAAGATTCTCAAAACGTTATGGACAATGCGGCAGTCGATGACTTTGTCGGAAATGACTTCGCCGTCGACCTCGGTGCAGCCGTCGTCCAGGACTTCGATTTTTACGCTGTCCGCCAGATACTCCTCGGTGTAGGGGGAATCGATGTGTTTGCCGCCGTTCAGGAACTTGATAAGCGTCGGCAGGATCTTGTATTTCGGCATCTCGTTTATCAAAACGACGTTCATCTTTCCGTCGTCGGTTACCGAATGGGGGGAGATTTTCATACCGCCGCCGATGCAGGTGCCGTTTGCCGCGGCTATCATAAACACCGATTTTTCCTGTCTTTTGCCGTCGATCTCCAACGCTATCTTATGGAATTTGCATTCTATCAGCGTGATCAGCAGCGACGCGTAATATTTGGCTACTCCCTTGAAAGCCTTCATCTTTCCGTAGCGCACCAGGACGTCCACGTCCATTCCCGCGCCGGTGCAGTTTATCGCGCGGCGATGTCCCAGATCCAGGTAATCGCTGTAAACGACGTTGTTTTTCAATATAAGGTTGATGGCTTCTACGGGGTCTGACGGTATGCCTGCCGCGCGGATGAAATCGTTTCCGGTGCCGCAGGAGATGATCCCCACGTTGATCTTTTCGAAATCGGTGATGCCGTTCAGGACTTCGTTCAGGGTTCCGTCGCCGCCCATAACTATCAGGTCGGTATGCTCTTTCTTATTCAATTCGGAGGTGATTTCCTTTGCGTGCAGGGGGTGGTCGGTATGGTGCACGGTATATTCAACGCCGTTTTCGTCCAGGACGGCTTTGATTTTTTCGAAAGCCAGCTGACTGCCGCCTTTTGCGGAAGTCGGATTTAAAATTATATCGAACATATCTCAATCTCCTTTCGAGTATGCGATAAGTATATAACATATTTTGTAAAAAATCAATATCGGCGGTCAATTTTCCGAAGACATACTCCGGGCGAGTTGACAAAAAATACTGTACAACCTTATAAGCAGGCTGTATAATAGCTATATGGAGTTAGTAAGAGTATTGACGTCGGCGGATAAAGTCGTCGTGATATCGGAAGGAAAGGGATTCGGACTGTCGGGCGAAACCGCCGTGGCTTTTATGGATATTTTCGAAAGCGTGACCGCAGACGGATACGAGATGCCGGCGCTGGGAGTAAGTCTGGACGCTCTTGTCAAAAAGGATATGGAAAGCGGAGTGTGGCTGAAGTTTTGTTTCGGCGGCACAAGGGTTCACCGCGAAATGCCGTTCGACGAACTTGCCGTGCGGTTGATGCCCGAATATTGCGGATTGGAATTTATGCGCGGCAACGGGGGAGTATACGAAGGAAGGGACTATTATTACTGTCTGAAAAAAGGTCAGACCGCCGCTAAATTGTACGACTTCGCTTCGGCGGCTGTCAGATAAGCGGAAGCGTATCCGGATCTAAGTTCAGGGGACGATCGTGGATTTAAACAGAGGTATCGAGATATGAGGATCATCGTTGTAGGAGCGGGAAACGTCGGCAAAGAGTTGGTTTCCAGGCTCTCTAAAGAAGGTCACGACATAGTCGTCGTGGACTCCAGCGAAAAACGGCTGAAAGAATTTATAGACAGACACGACGTCATGGGCATATCGGGAAACGGCGCCGATTTCGACGTTTTGGAGGAGGCGGGCGTCAATACCGCAGATCTTTTCGTGGCGTGTACTCCGAGGGACGAACTGAATATTCTGTGTTCGCTGGTGGCTAAAAAACTAGGTGCTAAGGATACCGTCGCCAGGGTGCGCTCGCCCGAATATTTCGAACTTTTCAAAGAACACGACCTGGGATTGTCGGTAATGGTGAACCCCGAATTCGAAATGGCGCGGGAGATAGCTTCGGCGCTGAAATATCTTTCGGCTATCAGGATAGAAACTTTTGCCGGCGGAAAAGTCAGTCTTGCGGAGGTGAAAGTCACCGCCGAAAGCGGTTTGGGCGGATTGGAACTGAAGAATCTGAAAAGCCGTTTTTCGGTAAAGCTGTTGGTATGCGCCGTGGAAAGGGAAGACGGCAACGTATATATCCCGCGCGGCAATTTTACTCTGAAGGAACGCGACACCGTATATGTGGTTACGGACAGCGGAGATATAGGAACGTTTTTCAAGGAGATCGCCGGCGCCAGGCTGATGAAAAGAGTTATGATCGCCGGCGGCGGCAGGATATCTTATTATCTCGCGCGCGCTTTGGGCAAAATGGGCGTCAAGGTAAAGATCATCGAATCCGACGAACAAAAATGCAAGGTGCTCAGCGAGGAACTGCCGAAAGCCGAAATCATCTTCGGCGACGCATCCGATCACGAACTGCTGTTGGAAGAAGGGTTAAAGCGTACCGACGCGTTCGTTTCGTTATGCACGTTGGACGAACAGAACATAATTTTATCGTTGTATGCGCGCGAAAAAGGCGCAAAGAAAGTCATAGCGCGCGTCGAAAAAAGCACTTATTACGAACTTTTACAAGATTCCGGCGTCGATTCGATAGTTTCTTCGAAAGCCATCACCGCCGATCTTATCGCCCGTTACGCCAGAAGCCGCAGCGGAGCGCGCTCCGGCGGTTCCGTCAAAAAGCTCATCCGCATAATGAACGACAGGGCGGAAACGCTGGAATTCAACGTGGAATCCTCTTTCAAAGCGTTGGATACGCCGTTGAAGGACGTTCAATTGCAGGACAACGTGTTGATAGCCACTATAATCCGCGACGGCGAAGTATTCATTCCCGACGGCGATTCCGTGATAAAACAGGGCGATTCCGTCCTGGCGGTGACAACGAACGAATATACCGACGAGCTGAACGATCTGGTGAAATAATATGATGAATTACAGAATGACCGCATATATCCTGGGGAGCATCGCAGTCATAACGGCGGCTTTGATGACGGTGCCGTTCATTATGACTTTCGGGTTCAGGGAAGATTATGCGAGCACGACTTTCGCTTTCGGACTGACGATAGTTTTGCTGTTGGCGGTAGGTATCCCGTGCATAGTCAAAAAACCTCAGAACACGCATATAACTTCCTCCTGCGGTTTCGTTACGGTGGCTTTGGCGTGGATATTGATGAGTATCGTCGGCGCTATCCCCTTGTGCGCCAGCGGCGTCATTCCCAACTTCGTCGACTGCTTTTTCGAAATGGTATCCGGATTCACCACCACCGGCGCAACCATAATGACAAATATAGAAGGGGCTCCGAATTCGATGCTGTTCTGGCGTTCGATGACGCATTGGATAGGCGGTATGGGGATCCTGGTGTTTGTGGTGGCTCTGCTGCCGAAATCCAATCCTGCGGTAGTCCACCTGATGAAAGCCGAAGTGCCCGGTCCCGAATTCGGAAAACTCGTCAGCAAACTGCGTTTTACCGCGCGGATACTGTATTGTATATATCTTGCGCTGACGGTTCTGGAAGTCGTTTTGTTGGTGGCTTCCCCGAAAATGACCCTTTTCGACGCCGTAGTGCATTCGATGTCCACCGCAGGTACCGGAGGTTTTTCGAATAAGAATCTGTCGGTAGGTTATTTTAACGACGTATACATAGATATCGTCATAACGGTGTTTATGATGCTGTTCGCCACGAACTTCAACGTATTCTATTTCGTGTTGATAGGTCACGTTTCCGCCGCGTTAAGGAACGAGGAACTGCGCACGATGTTCATTATTTTCGGTTTCGCCACGCTGGCTATCACTCTCAGCCTGACCTTGAACGGCATTTACGAAAACTTCTGGGTCTCGTTAAGGTATGCGGCATTCCAGACGGCTTCGCTGATGAGTACCACCGGATTCGCCACGGCGGATTTCAACAATTGGCCCACGTTATGCCACATTCTTTTGCTTGGAGTGATGTTCGTCGGAGGCTCCGCCGGCAGCACAGCCGGAGGATTGAAGGTGTCGCGCATAATAATCGGCGCGAAGAGCAGCTTCGTCAGTATGAAAAAAGCCTATTCTCCGCGCGGAGTATTTACCGTAAAATTGGACGGCAGACCCGTTTCGGACGATTTGAGGCTGTCCGTAGCCAACTATTTCGTGGCATACTTTTTCATTACCGTGATATCGCTTATTCTGATATCGCTTGCGGAACCGACTTTGCCGCCTTCGCTGCAGGCAGCCGATTCGGGATGGTTCGTAGAAAACTTTTCCGCCGTTGCCACCTGTATAAACAACGTGGGTCCCGGTCTGGGTTCTTTCGGTCCGATGTACAACTTTGCGCATATGACGTATTTTTCAAAGCTGGTGCTGTGTTTCGATATGCTGGCGGGCAGGTTGGAAATAGTGCCGATGCTTTTGCTGTTCTATCCCAAAGCCTGGGTGCCCGCGAAATAGGCGGAACAAATATAATATTGACATATACCGCAGCGATGATATAATTGTGGTATCAAAAGGGAGTAGTCTGAAAGCGCGCGGGTCGTCAGTACGACGCAGTATGCGTCCGGTTCGCGCCACCGAAAGGTAGCCAAGACTTTTGACGCATTACGCCGCCGAAAGTCTTTTTTTAATCAACCGATCTGCCGGATCGACCGAACGGCGGCTGCCGCCGTAAAGGAGAAGCACAATGAATTATTACTCCGAAAACCTTTCCGAAATAATGGAATCGCTTGGAACTTCGGAAGAGGGACTCAGCCCGGAAGAAGCCGGAAAAAGGCTGGCGGAACACGGCAAGAACGCCTTGCAGGAAAAGAAGAAAAAACCGCTTATCGTAAAATTTTTCGAACAGTTCAAGGACGTTATGATAATCGTGCTGATCGCCGCGGCGATAATATCCGCCGCGTTGACCGTTTACACGAAAGAATACTCCGAATTGATCGAATCGGGGCTGATACTGCTGATCGTCATAGTCAACGCCGTGATAGGCGTAGTTCAGGAAAACAAGGCGGAATCGGCTCTGGAGGCTCTGAAGAATCTGAACAAGCCGTTTTCAAAAGTCATCCGTGGCGGCGCGCTGATACAGATAAAGAGCGAAGAAATCGTCCCCGGCGACGTCATACAATTGGAAGCGGGCGATATCGTGCCGTGCGACGTCAGGTTGTTCTCGTCCGCGTCCCTGAAAATCGAAGAAGCCGCGCTTACGGGGGAATCGGTTCCCGTAGAAAAAGATTCGGAAGCCCAAATTCCCGAAAAAGCGCCGCTTGGCGACAGGAAGAATATGGCTTACGGTTCCGGTATAGTGTCTTACGGCAGGGGCAGAGGTATAGCCGTTCATACCGGTATGGAAACCGAAGTCGGCAAGATCGCAAAGATGTTGGAAACGGGTACCGACGATTCGACGCCGCTGCAAAAACAGTTGAACAAAACCGCCAAAGTGCTGTCGGTATTGGTGTTGGCGATCGCCGTTGTCATATTTGCGGTTTCGCTTGCCGACGACACCAGCCAATGGATAAACGCGTTCATGACCGCAGTCGCTATCGCGGTCGCGGCGATCCCCGAAGGACTGCCGGCGGTAGTCACCGTCGTTTTGGCTATCGGCGTACAGCGTATGTCGAAACGCAACGCCATTATCAGGAATCTGCCCGCAGTCGAAACTTTAGGCTGTTGCGAAATAATCTGTTCAGACAAAACGGGCACGCTGACTTTGAACAAAATGACCGTAAAGCGTCTGTACACCGCTTCGGGCGGTATGATCGGCGACGGCGAATATTCCGCGGAGAACGAGGACGCGGCGTTGCTGGTCAGGGCGATGACGCTCTGCAACGATACCGCGGAGGGAGTTTCCGGGCTGACGGGAGATCCCACCGAAACGGCTTTGGTGGCGTTTTACACGGATAAAGGCGGAGATTTCGCCGCGCTGAAAAAAGAGTGGCGGCGCGTGGACGAAGTGCCTTTCGATTCCGTCAGAAAGATGATGACGACGGTAAACGAATGCGACGGACGCCGCGTGGCTCACATAAAGGGCGCCACCGACATAATGTTGAAAGAATGCAAAAAGATCGTCGACGGCGGCAAAGTCAGGAAGATCACTCCCGAAGACGTCGAAGCTATCCGTTCCGCCAACGCGGCGATGGCGTCGCACGCGCTGAGAGTTTTGGGCGTCGCCGTGAAATACGACGACGTTTCCGATATCGAAAACATCGAAAAAGATATTGCGTTCGTGGGATTGGTCGGGATGATCGATCCTCCCAGACCGGAAGTAAAAGAGGCGGTCAGAGTGGCTATAGGCGCGGGGATGCGTCCGATCATGATCACCGGTGACCACCGCGACACCGCCGCAGCGATCGCCAGGGAAATAGGGATACTGCGCGAAGGCGACAAGGTCATGGAAGGCCGCGAAATAGACGCGCTGTCCGACGAGGAGTTCAGAAACGTCATATCGGAATATTCCGTATTCGCAAGGGTAAGCCCCGAAAACAAGGTCAGGATAGTCCGCGCATACCGTTCTTTCGGTCACGTCGTGGCGATGACGGGCGACGGAGTCAACGACGCGCCTTCCATAAAAGAAGCCGATATCGGCATAGGAATGGGGATAACGGGGACGGACGTTTCGAAAGGCGCCGCCGATATGATCCTGGCGGACGACAACTTCGCGACGATAGTTTCCGCAGTCGAAGAGGGCAGGAAGATCTTTCAGAACATCAAAAAAGCCATACAGTTTCTGCTGTCGGCTAATATCGCCGAGGTTCTGTGTCTGTTTATAGCCACGGTGTTTTTGAAGATAGAATTCCTTACTCCGATAATGATCTTGTGGGTGAACCTGGTCACGGACAGTCTGCCGGCGCTTTCTTTGGGTATGGAAAAAGCCGAATCCGACGTTATGTCCAGACCTCCGAGGAAGACGGGCGGAAACCTGTTCCGCGGCAAGATGGGCGCGGATATAATCGTTCAGGGCATCATTCAGACGGGATTGGTAATGCTTTCCTTCTGTTTGGGGCATTACGTTTTGGACGCTTCCAACGAATACGTCGGAATGACTATGGCGTTTATCAGCCTGTGCATAATACAGCTTTTCCACAGCTACAACCTGAAGCGTCAGGACAACAGTATCTTCCATAAAGACGTGTTCGACAACAAATGGCTGAATATTTCGTTCATAGTCGGAGCGGGTTTGGTGCTTCTGATAACGTTGATACCGGCGTTCCACGGTATTTTCGACATAGCTTCGCTGAACGCCGCCGAATGGTTCATAGCTTTGGGCTGCGCGTTTGCGGTGATACCGTTGGTGGAAATAAAGAAACTTATCGAAAAACTCATTGCAAAGGCGAAGAAAAACAAATAAAAGGATAAAAGGGTGCGGAATATGTTGAACGAAAGCGATTGCCTGAAGATACTAAAATGCGTAGACCACACCGAATTGTCGCCCCTGGCGACGGAGGCCGATATCCGCAGGACGGTGCGCGAAGCCGTACGGTGGGGAGCGGGAGCCGTTTGCATACCTTCGTCGTTCGTGCGCGAAGCCGTTTCGGAAGCCGCCGGCGCGACGGCGGTGGCGGCGGTCACCGGCTTTCCGAACGGGTACGATTGCTCCGCGGCAAAGCTGAAAGAAACGGAGTACGCTTTGGAAAACGGAGCCTCCGAAACCGATACCGTGATAAACATAGGGAAGTTCCTGGGCGGAGATTACGGATACTGTCTGAAAGAACTCGGCGAATTGAAGCGGCTGTCGGGTAAAAAGGTGCTGAAGGTGATAGTGGAATGCTGTTACCTTGACGAAGCGCGGAAAATCGACGCCTGCAAACTCGTTACCGATTCCGGCGCGGATTTCATAAAGACTTCCACCGGCTTCGGCAAAGGCGGAGCCGTCATAGACGACGTAAAACTTTTCCGCGCGCACATAGGTGCAGGAGTAAAAATAAAAGCAGCGGGCGGTATCCGCGATTTCGAAACCGCCGCCGCTATGATCGCCGCCGGCGCCGACAGAATAGGCGCCAGCAGGCTGATAAAGATTCTGGAGAGCCGCAAGTAGCCTTACGGAGCGTTTTTCAACGGCGAAATTTTCGTAAAAATTTATCGTTATCGGACTTTTCATCTGCCCGGCAATGAGCCGGGCATTGCTTTTCCGCGTTCGCTTGATTTTGCGATAAAAGGCGTCCCTTGTCGTTTTTTGTCGGTAAGCGATATTTTTTTCGTAACAATGCGTTCGGTTAATTTAAAGCTAACCGAAACGAACGTATGGTTCGATTTTTTATAATTTGGGGTAAAATGTTTGGCATAGCTTGTATTCTCGTAATATTATGTATAAATAAAATAACCTGAGCGCGCGTAGTTTTCCTGTACCGTTTCCGCACGAAGACCATAGACGCGCAAATTTTTTGAAAATTCGGCGAAAATTGTCGAAACTATAAGATAAAGGGAACGAAAACGAATACCCTTTGAACGAGGATATCGAGGTGATGAAAAAAGACGTCGCCGCGCAGGCGGAAACAAAACTGCTGTCCGTCGAAGGACTGTGCAAGAAATATAAAAGAACAAGTTCCGTATATGCGGCAAAAAATATTACGTTTTCCGCGGAACGCGGCGAAGTGGTAGGGCTTTTGGGCGCGAACGGTGCCGGGAAGACGACTACTTTGAAATGTATTACGGGAATGATACCGATAACGCAGGGCGAGGTCTGCGTATCCGGGTATTCCATAAAAAGAGAACCGGTAAAAGCCAAATCCGAATTTTCTTTCGTCACCGACAACCACAGCGTTTTTTTGAAAATGACGGGTAAGCAATACCTTGATTTTATGTGCGACGTTTACAAAGTGCCCACCGAATGCAGGAAAGAACGCTATCTGAAAGCGGAGGAAAATTTCCGCCTGGGCGGCGCTGTCGGCGACGTCATCTCCGGGTACTCCCACGGAATGCGTCAAAAAATATGTATGATGGGTTCGCTGATGCACGAACCGAAACTTTGGATATTGGACGAACCGATGCTGGGGCTGGATCCGGAGACCCAACAAAGCGTGATGAGTTTCATAAAAGAGTACGCCGCATCGGGGCATACGGTACTGTTTTCTACGCACAATCTGTACGTCGCGTCGGAAATTTGCACGAAAGCCGTCATCATATCGAGCGGCAGGATATCGAAGATCCTGGATTCCGAGGAGATCCGTTTGGGCGGAAGACGGCTTATGGAATATTGGTATCACAGCGATAATAGCGATCGGGAGGAGATCTGATGTACGGCGTCCTGCTGAAGAAATCGATCCGCGAAAGATTTTCGTTCGATAAAAAGCGCGCCGACGTTTCCGGCGCGCTGCTGTCGTTATTGCTGACTGCGGCTCTGTTGTTCGCGGCGGTGACGGTGATATCGAATCTTTCCGTGTTGTATGCGGATATCGAAATGGACGGGATCGCCGACCGCGACGCGCGCGTGACGGAACTTCTCAGCTTTATTTACGCCGTGATTTTCGTAATAGGAGTCGGCGACGGCATTAAAAACATCAATTTCGCTCTGTTCGAAAACGAAGACCGCAAGATCCTGATGACTCTGCCGGTGAAATCTTCGACCATATTCTACAGCAAACTCACGTCCGTGTACGTCAGACAGCTTTTTGCCGTCGCGGTGATGCTGATACCCGTAAACATAGCTATGGCAAACGCGGCGGAAGCGGACGCGGTATATATAGGTATGACGATACTTGCGATTCCGCTTTTCCCGGGACTTACATTGTTGGCGTCGTCGATACTGTGTTTTCCGGTATACATCCTGAAAAGGATGCTGAAATCCAAATACCTTATCAGCCTGATCCTGGCTACCGCCGTTCTGGCGCTTCTTTTTTACGGGTACAAATATATTCTCGAATTCATACGCGAACTGTTTACGACGGGCAACATAAGATTTTTCTTTGACGACGACGTTATGAATTTTATGATCGCCTTCAATAAATATGCTTACCCCGTGAACCTGATAGCAAAGCTGATGATAGGGGCGGAGCTCACGAAAAACATCCTGATACTTTGCGCGGTCACCGTTGCGGCTTTCGCGGCGGGATTCGGAGTGGTGGCTCTGTTGTATAACAAGGTCCAGCTGATGAGAGCTTCCTCTTCGAAGCACGCTTCCTCGTCTCTGAAAAGGGCGGGCAGAAGAAAAAGCGTTTTCAGCGGACTGTTCGCAAAAGAATTTTTCCAGATATACCGCACGCCTTCCTACGCTTTTCAATACTTTTCGGTGGCTGTGATAATGCCGCTGATGGTGTATTTTTGTATGGGTATCGGCGAGGATCTGTTAAAACAGCTGATAATGGCGGACGCTTCGGCGGAACTCGGGTTGTTTTTGGTGCTGACCTTCGGCGCGCTGACGAACACATTCTCCGCGACGAACATTTCGCGCGACGGCTATGCGTTTTATACGCTGAAGGCAATGCCCGTGAAACCGTCGATGATCATAAACGTCAAAGTACTGTTTTCGGCGATGATAGCCGTTTTGTCGATACTGATCAGCGCCGTCGTTCTGGTCGTCGCCGAATTCGTGACGGTTGGCGAGGCGACGTATATATTCTTTGTGGCGCTGTTCATGGCTTTGGCGCAGATCGCGTTCGCCACGGGGAAGGATCTGAGGCATCCTTCGTTTTCCGCGGAAGAAGATAACGAAGTGCGCGAATCTACGCAAACGGTTTCCCAAATAATTATTTTAGGTTTACTGACAGGGCTGATTTTGGGCGGCGGCTCGTTGTTTGTTTCAGTGTTCCTGTCGGGCGTGACTCCGGCTGCGGAAAGCTATGTGAAGGCAGGTTCGCTGGTGCTGTCCGCGATCATTGCGGCGCTGTCGTTCGTCTATTTGTATAAGGGGTTACCCGAAAGACTTTACAATATGTCGGAGGGTGAGAATTGAAAAAGAAAGTTATACTGCTGATAATAGTTCTGCCTTTGGTGTTTATGCTGACGCTGTTTACGATAGGCGCGGCGGTTTCCGTGATGATAGCGGTGCCGGTATCCGGCATAACCATCACCACGCCTTCCGAAGACGGCGTTTTGACGATAGACATATCCGATTACGACGCGGCGAACCTGCCTCTTCTGAACGCTTCGGTGGAGCCGCTGAACGCCGCGAACAAAGAATGGAGCTATTCCGCCGAAGGCGATTCCGTCAGGCTGATCCCCGCGAAGGAAGGATATCTGATAAGCCCCGAAAACGTAGGGACCACTAAACTGACGGTACGTTCGTCGGACGGAGGATACACCGATTCTCTGACGGTGGAAGTCGTCAGCGCCGAGCTTTGGGACCTGGAGCCGACTGTCGAATACGACGAGACCGCGGTTCAGATGACAAAAACCGATCTGAACAGGTATTCTGTCACGTTGGACGCGGCGGCGGGACGCCGCTACCGCTTCGGAGCGGACGCGGTCCCGGCTTCGTTCGGCGGAGCCGACGTCGAATGGGGATCGGCGCAGGAAAACGTATTGAAAGTAGACCGCTACACGGGCATAGCGATACCTGTTTC
>CALVXZ010000005.1 GCA_944371785.1 uncultured Clostridia bacterium
GAATTGGCATTCGCCTAACGAATACCTTGCTTCCTTTTTTTCTAAGCAAAGTGTAACAAATGTTTGACAAGCTTACAAATTCCGTAGCGTCCGATCAGCTTACCGCTTGCTTTTTATATTGCCTTATTATATAATATCCATAATATACAGTCGCGTAAATAAGCCCGTTGCCGTAAGAAAGGGCTTATCGTTGCGGAAAGCGTAACCGAATTTTGGAGAACTACATTGAACCTGAACAAAATCGAACTTTGCGGATTCAAATCCTTTGCGGATAAGACCGAAATAGTTTTCAATACCAATATCACGGGAATAGTCGGACCGAACGGCTGCGGCAAATCCAACGTCATAGACGCAGTGCGCTGGGTCCTGGGAGAAATGGCTCCCACGACGTTGCGCGTCGGGAAAATGGCGGAACTCATTTTCAACGGCACCGAAAAAAGGCGTTCGATGTCCTATTGCGAAGTCAGCCTTTATTTGGACAACTCCGACAGAAAATACGATATGGACTACGAGGAAGTCGTAGTCACCAGAAGATTGGACAGGAGCGGCCATTCCGATTACCTGCTGAACAGAAGGGTCTGCACCAAAAGCGAAATCGTGGAACTGTTCCGCGATACCGGAATAGGTAAGGACGGATACAGCATAATAGGGCAGGGCAAGATAGACGCCATTCTGGCTTCCAGCCCGGAAGCAAGAAGGAAGATCTTCGAAGAAGCCGCAGGGATATCCTCTCAAAAGGCGAAGCGTATCGAAACGGAGCGTATGTTGCGCGACAACCGTTCGAATATGGAACGTATTTACGATCTGCTTTCCGATATCGGGCAGAGGCTGGAGCCTTTGCAAAAAGCCGCCGAATCCGCGGCGAAAGCGAGGTCTTTGAAAAACGAACTCAAATACTTTGAAGTCAGCCAATACCTTTATCAGAACGAAAACGCCGACGCGGAAAGGAAAAAATGCACCGATAAGCTGCAAAAGACGGACGAAGAACTGTTCAATCTCCAATCCGATTATTCGGCTGTCAGCAACGAATACGATTCCTGTATGCAGGCGATAAAGGACGGAGACAGAAGGTTGCAGGAACTGAACGACGAGCACCTGAACAAATCCTTGGAAGCCACGCGTGCCGAAGGCACCGGCAAAAACATCGCCCGTCAGCTGGAGGAAGCGCGCGACAGAATAATCAGGATAGGCGAGGAGCGCGAACGTTCGCGCGCGTTGCTGAACGACAAATCCGCGGCTATAATCGATAAGGTAAAAGAATCCGAAACCGCCAGGGAAAATCTGACGGTTCTGGAAAAGGAATTGGAAGCCGCGCAAAAAGAACACGACGAACTGAACAGGGTCATTTCCGAAAAGGACAAGGAAATAGAAACCTGGCGCGATCTGTACGTCACGAAGCTGAATCAGAACGCCGCGATAGATAAAGACGCCGCCCAGCTGGTTACCAGAAAGGAAATTCTGGAACGCGATATGGGGTCGGCGAAGGACGATTACAAAGCGCGCCAAAAGCTTGTGGACGAAGGCGAAGAACTGAAAAAGTCTTTGATACTGCGCCGCGGAGAACTTGAATCCGAACTTAAAAAAGCCGAGGAAGACGGCAACGAGGCGAACCGTAATTATGCCGCCGCGGACAGCGAATTGCAGGACGCGCTAAGGCGTCGCGCCGATCTGAAAACGGAGCTTGTCAACGTCAATTTCGCGATAGACAACACCGAAAAGTTCATTTCCGATTACGCCGATTATGAAGATTCCATTCAAAACCTGATGACGGCTACGCAATCGGAACCGTCGTTAAGGAAAAAGATAGTCGGTACCGTCGCGGAGATCATACAAATACCCGCAAAATACACCACCGCAATCGGGACCGTTCTGGGCAAAGCCTGGCAGAACATAGTCACTGAAAACGAATACGACGCCACGGATCTGATGCGTTTCCTGCGCGAAAGGCGTTTGGGCAGGGTGACTTTCATGCCTTTGACCACGATGAAATACAACGACCTGCCGCGCGAATATCACGGAGTCCTGGAATTGGAAGGGGTGGAAGGCATAGCCTCCGAACTCATCAATTACGACGAACGTTATAACGCCGTGGTATCCAACCTGTTGGGGCGCACGGTAGTCGTCGACACGCAGGACACCGCGTTGAAAATTTCGCGCCGTTACGGATACGCTTTCCGTATAGTAACTTTGGAAGGCGACGTTTTCCAAACTTCGGGCGCGATGACCGGCGGCAGTACCGCGGACAACAAAAAGCGCGTTTTCACCAGGGAAGCCGATCTGAAAAAATACAAAGCCAAACGCGATAAGATCCAAAAAGACATCGTTTTGCTGAACGAAGAAATATCCGATCTGGAAAACGAAGTCAAACAGCTGGACAACGCCAGAAAATTCATCGAAGCGAAAAAGCACAAACTCGACGTCGAGATCGCGGCTATAGGCGGCGAAATAGAAAAAGCCCAGTCCGATATCGATTTCAATACCCAGGAAATGGAAAAACTTTTCCGCGGGAACGAAGACAAGCTAAAGCAGCTGAAAGAAATAGAAATGGCGATAAGGGCTGCCGAAATAAACAAAAAGGGAGCCGATACCGAAAAAATCGACGCAGACACTTACATAGCCGAACTGAAAGCCGCGCTGGTGGGTCAAAAGGAAGAAGAACGGTATATGGCAGCCGCACTTTCCGATAAGCGCGTGGAACTGACGAAAAAACGTTCCGACGCCGAGGCTCTCGGAAAAGAAGTCGTCGCCCTCAGAAAGGAATGCGAAGCGTTGGAAGCGGCTTTGAGGGAATCCGACATAGAAGAACGGATGAAAACGGCGGAAAGCGAAAGGCTGAAAAAGGAATTGGACAACGTAAAGATATCCGACGAAGACAGAAAAGCCATAGACGCCTTGAAAGCCGCTATCGAAAAAGCCACCGAGGAAAAGAACGCTCTGAACGTCAGGGTGGCGGAGCTGGACGAAGAAAAACGCACTCTGAACGACCGCGCCGCTTTGGTAAGGGAACGCCGCGCCAAGGAAGACGCGAAATTACAGATGATAGATCAGAATCTGGAAAACGCTTCGGCAAGGATATACGAAAACTACGGCTACGATTTCGACGCGGCGAAAGAATATATCGGTTCCGTGCCGGAGGACGAAAGTTCGGAATATTCGTTCGAGCCTCAAAAAGCCGCTTCGCATATCAGTTCGCTGCGCGGAAAGATAGAAAGGATCGGACCCATCAACGAGCTTGCGGAGGCAAGCTTCCTGGAAGAAAAATCGCGCTATGAGGAATTGAATTCCCAATACGAGGACCTTTTGAAGAGCGAAGCCGACCTGAACGCGCTGATAAAGGATCTGACGCGCGAGATGACCGAAAAATTCACGGTGAGTTTCAATCAGATCAACAAAAACTTCGGCGAAGTCTTTACCGAAATTTTCGGCGGCGGCAGGGCGAGAATGGAATTGGAAGAGGACAAGGACGTCCTCAGCGCGGGCATAGAAATATGGGCGGAGCCGCCCGGCAAAAAGCTGACGAACCTGGCTCCGCTGTCGGGCGGAGAGCGCGCCTTGACGGCGATAGCCATTCTGTTTGCGATCATAAAATTGAATCCGATGCCGTTCAGCATCCTGGACGAAATCGACGGCGCGTTGGACGACGCAAACGCGGCGGTGTTTGCGCAGTACCTAAAAAAGTTCGCGCAGTTCACCCAATTCATAATCGTTACGCACAGAAAACCGACGATGTCGTTGTGCGACACTCTGTTCGGTATAACGATGCAGGAAATGGGCGTCAGCAAGACCGTCCGCGTCAAATTGGAAGAAGCCGTCAAATACGAAGAAATCGAAAAGGAAAGGAAGCGCCGCGAAGCCGAAGACGCCGCGGTTCAATAGATATAAGGACTTTTTCGGATTCGGTTATTTCCGTGTTACGGGATACTTTAATCGCCCGTAAGGTATACCGAACGGCGTTTTCGGAAAACTATAAAATCATATGTCCGACTTGGGTCCACGGCTTTTGTCGGAGATACGGGAGCAGATAATGGGTTTGTTTCAACGCATAAAAGAAGGCTTGAAAAAGACAAAGGAAAGTTTCGGGAAAAAGATCTTCGAACTGTTTAAAGGCAGGGCTTTGGACGAGGAGTTCTATGACGATCTGGAAACGGCGATGATAGCTTCCGATATGGGGGTGACCGCTACGGAAAACGTCATAGAGGAATTGAAAGACGCGGTCTACAGAAAAAAGATCACCGATCCGGAACTTGCCAAAAACGAATTGAAGCGGATAATGTTGGAATCGATAGATTACGAAATTCCGCCATACGAATATCCTCTCGTGATACTGATAGCCGGCGTAAACGGCGTCGGAAAGACCACCGCGGTGGGCAAGCTGGCAAAGCTGTTCGTCGGAATGGGCAAGAGCGTGACCGTAGCCGCCGCCGACACTTTCCGTGCGGCTGCCGGCGAGCAATTGGAAATTTGGGCGGAAAGAGCCGGCGTCAGGATAGTTAAACACGGCGACGGTTCCGACCCGGCGGCGGTCGTTTTCGACGCGTTAAGCTCCGCAAAGGCGCGCGGCACCGACGTTGTGATAGTCGATACGGCTGGCAGACTCCACAACAAGAAGAATCTTATGGAGGAGCTGAAAAAGATAAACCGCGTCATCGACCGCGAGGCTCCCGATTTCGACAAGAGAAGTTATATAGTTTTGGACGCCACGACGGGGCAGAACGCCGTGTCGCAGGTGGAAATTTTTTCCGACGCGGTGGAAGCCGACGGCATAATCCTGACAAAGCTGGACGGCACTGCGAAGGGCGGAGTGGTGCTGGCTATTTCCGCCGAATACGAAATACCTGTCGTATACGCCGGTATCGGCGAAAAGATAGACGATCTGATACCTTTCGACGCGAAGGAGTTCATAGACGGGATTTTCGAATGAGCAAACCGCAAAGCCTGCCTCTTTAGGGGGCACGCACCGCGCATGCATACGTTGTAAATATTATCGGCGCGCGTTTATAACGCGCGATTTTTTATAATAGATATTGACAACGCGACGGCGATTTGATATCTTATTATTGGAATGAAGCGCGCTGTTAAATTATTTCCCATTTTAATACTTTGCTTTTTATTCGTTTCCGTTGTCCTAATGGGCTGCGTCGACACGTCGGACGAAGAATCTTATTACATAGCTTTGTCGGACGGCGGCGCCGCCGCGGAATATTTCGACGAGGAAAGCGGTTGTTACGTTTTCGAGGCGGGGAACGTGGATTGGCAGGTTTTCCGATTCGGGCTGTACGCTCCCGACGGCACTTTTCAGGAAGAGCTGACCGTCGAAAAGGGAATGATCTCCTCCGACGACCTTGCCAAAACCGAAAACGGCGGTATTTTCAGGATCACCGTGCATTATCAGGGGCTGGAATTGGTTATCCCCCTTAAATTGCTGACTCCGGCAGTTCCGGTGTATTATTCGGTAACTTACCATGCCGGCGCGGGCGCAACTTTCCCGGACGCCGATCCCGCGGAAATAGTTTCCGGCGACGACGGCCCCGAATGGACGATCACTTACAAGGACGGAAAGATCGACACTACTCCCGTAGCCGAAAAGCCGGGCTATTCTTTCAAAGGCTGGCGCACCGAAAACGGCGCGACGGCGGCTTCCGGCATCACCATAGATTCCGACAGACATTATTATGCCGCTTGGACGGACGATATCGCTTATAACGTAAACGTCTACAGATACAACGACGGCGAATTCGTCACCTTGTTGGACGCATACTCCGGCAAGGCGGAAAGGAACACGCAGTTCGTGCTTCCCACGCCGGAGCCTTCGGAAAAGTATGCTTTCGGCGATTACACGATCATCGTTGACGGGGAGGAAGAAATTTCCGTTGCCGAACCCGGCGCTTCCATAACCGTCACAGCCGATACCGAAATACGGATAAACTATGTGACCAATACGTTTACGGTACGGTTTATCGTCAACGCCGACGACGCGAAAGTGGGTACGCAGACGCACCCGTGGAGCTTGGAAGGCGCTACGGTAAATATGAACTTTTCGGATCAGCCGATTCCGATACAATATGTGGAAAACGTCGTTTCTTACGGCGGGAATTCCATCGACGGCTACTGCCTGATAATGGAACTGAAATACGGTGAACCGCTGGGAACGGATTCCGACTACGTTCCTCCCGTGCCCAACGTCTACGGAGCGACCGGTACTTGGCGCGGCACCAACGGTCTGAACGCGGTATTCGGACCGGTGACCTCCGAATTGAATTATGTCGCCGGATATACTCTGATATCGTATTCGGCGGCTTTCCTGATGCCTCCGGCAGGGTATCTTACTCCGTCGGAAGTGGACGAGGCGGGAGTAGAATTCGAAACCGTGAAAGGCAGCAACGGCAGCGACCTCGTATTCGGGAATTTGCATTACGGCGAAACGGTGCTTGAAAGCAGCAAATCCTTCCCCGGCGTTCCCGTACGGGAAGGCTATATCGGCGAATGGGTGTTCCGCACTCAGGGCAACGATTGGAGACCCGTTTACGATTCCGACGGCAACCTGGCGGACGAATTAAGCGACATCAAGAAAAATCACGTCATCGCGGCGTCTTATAAACCTGCCGATTATACGGTGACCCTGCACGACGTCAAAGGGGATATCATATATTCCGGCATTTACGCATATAGTACCGAATTCGTTATTCCCGGCGATATCGCCGCACAAATCGAAGAAACCTATCCCTCGGACTTATATATAATCCAATGGAGGAACGGACGCGCCAACGGCAATGTCGTTGCGCTTCCTTTAAAAGTTTCCGGAAATATCAACCTGTATATCAGCCTCAGCCGTCAGCCCTATACCGTGGAATTCAGGGGAAGGGGTAACGTCAGCTTCGATCCCGTGATAAAGGTGGTTACGCCTAACCTGAACGGAACGGCGGAAGTCGAACTTCCTGAAATTTCCATTCCGGGGTATGTGGTAATCGGCTGGAGCTATAACGACTTTTCAGGTGAAACGATCATTGATTACGTTTCGGGACAAAGTTACCCGAAAGGTACGAAAGTCAGATACGAAAACTCTATATATATTGCCGACAGCGGCGCCGACGGAAATCAGGTTCCCGGAGTTGCCACGAGTATTTGGCGCAATATCGATGAAAATTACAGGAAGACGATAGAACAATCTTCCGGGCAGATCACGGTAACTTCTTCGCACGTATATTCGCAAAACAAAGTGAACGATACTGCGTTTTATGTTATAACGGAGCAGATATACTATACGGTCAATATCGGAGAAGCTACTTTCGAACGTCCCGGTGCGGATCCATTTGTCAAAGATTCCGGAAAGACGATATCGGTTCGTTATAACGAAACGATTTTAACCGAAGGACAGACGGGTGCGGATGCGGAATTGTTAACGAATCCCGAGCCTCCCGTTTATTCGGAGGTCGGCAGCACGGGTAATTTTGTGTTCGACGGTTGGTATCTGGACAGGGAATATACCGTTCCCGTGGACATATACGAATATGTGCTGACGGAAAAAACCGTTCAACCCGACGGGACCGTGTTCTTGTATCCGCGCTGGACGGACACCAACCTCGGAACGCGCGGACTGGTGTTCGAACAGATAGCCGGCACCTCGGATTATGCCGTCGTCGGCTTCGACAGAAGCGGCTACGAGGAATTTTCCACAATAATCCTGTATATACCCGATTATCATAACGGCGGCAGAGTGACCGAGATAAGATCCGGAGCTTTCTCCGACATTTCAAAGATACTGACTTTTAAAGAGCTGCATATCGAGGCAAACCTTGAAACGATAGAGGACAATGCGCTTACCGGTCTGATAGGACTCAGCCTGATTGCGGTGGGATCGTCCGATAACTTTAAATACGAAAACGGACTGTTGACGGACAAGTACGAAACGGTGTTGTATTATTGCATCGCGACCGTCGGCGAAGTCGTCGTGCCCGATACTGTAACGCGCATATCCGGCGGAGCGTTTGCCGGAAACTTATACGTTCAAAGAGTTGTGTTCGGCGCTGACTCCGTGCTGACGGAAATAGGCGATTCGGCTTTCTTCGGCGCGATGAACCTTTCCGAGATCGCTTTGCCTGCGTCGTTGGTGACGATAGGGGAAAACGCTTTCAAAGGCTGCTTATCCTTGAATTCGGTCAGCGTCAACGCCGGTTCGGCATTGAAAGAAGTCCGCGGCGGCGCGTTTGACGATTGTCTGAATGCTTTGGGCGCGCCCGACAAGAACGGCTTTATCACGCTGGGCGGAGTACTGATAAAATACACCGGCGGAAATACCGAGGTCACGCTGCCCGATTCTGTAACGGCGATAGCCGCCGGAGCTTTCGAAAGCGATTCCGGCGCGGCGTTAAGGCGGCTGACGGTCACTGCGGATTCGTCGCTCGGATATATCGCCGACGGCGCGTTCGACGGAGCAATATCCTTAACCCGGGTTTATATGTTGCTTTCGTCGGTGCCCGTTGCGGCGGCAGGCGCGTTTGACGGGGTGCCCGTTGATTCGACGCTGTGGGTCAATGCTTTGATGTGGGAATCGTTCGACAAGGACAATGTTTACGCCTCCGCATTCGGCGGCGGAATCAAGGTGTACGGTTAGATGACGCATCGTGACAATTCGTTTTTTTCGGGTTTATTTTCTGAAAAGTCCGCCGAGCCGGACTTTTCGGATTTTCAGTTGCACAGAAAAATCAACGGATTTTCCTCTTTTAACGAACAAAGAATCATAAAACTGAAGGAAGATTTAGGATTAAAGCTGCCTGTCGGGGATCTGCTTGCGCTAAGGAAAGCCTTTAAACAGAATCCGCCTACGGTAATGGCTTTGAAAATAACGGACGATTACCGCAGTTCGGCGACGGCGTGTTTTACCGAAAAACTGTCAGAGATCCGTTTGTCCGGCGGTAACCCTCACGTTATGAAAGCTCTGAAAAAATATGAGGAGCTGAAAAAAAGATTCTCTCCCGATTCGCCGCGTACCATCGAAGAAATAGGTATGATGAACTGTGCCGTGGCGGCGCGGGAAAAGGAGTCGGTATTCGTCGGCGGCGGCAGAACGCAGGCGGAATGCGAAACCTTCGACAAGGGGAAACGCGTCGGGTACTACGCTTCGTTATCCACCAAATTCGACGAAAACGGCTTGCGCGCCGAACAAAGGGCGGCAGTCGAAAGCGTGTTGGCGGGATTTGTGCCGCAGGCATTTTTTACCGTAGCCGAGGATTCTGACCGGATGGACGATTTCGACGAATACGCCGAATCGTTGGCGGCTTCGGCTTTCGGATTCTTCCGCGAAAAAGAAAGCGATGTAAAAGCTACCGTTTTGGGGATTTCCGAAATTTCGCGTATCGGTTCGGCTGAACCGGAATTGGGGGATAAGATAGTCCTGGCGGAGATAAAAGATTCGGAATACGCTTCGTTGAAAATGCTGAAGGAGTTTCTGAAGGAAGCCGACGTCTATGTCAAACGCGTGATAAATAACGATACGGGTTTTCTGAACGGGCTTTTCAATCTGAACGAAGGATTCGATATCGACCTGTCCGCAGCCGAAATTTTCGGTCAGACCGGCGAAGAACTTATCCTGGAAAAGCGGATAGACCGTATAACTTTGGTGGTGAAACGCGGCAGAAGCTCCCAGGTGGTGAACCTGGCGGGCAAATGCGCGATGAAGGCTGCCGTCATCGGTAAGTTTACGGGCAGAAGAAAATTCAGGCTGTTGAACAAGGGAGCCGAGCTTGCAAAGATCGATATCTCCGCGATACATTACGGAGATTATTGCTTCAGACATTACAACATTGGTTCCGAGGCTCAATCGTTTAAGATATCGCCTGCCGGCGCGGATTTGAAATCCTCGTTGAAAAACGTCGGCGACTACGGCGGAATGAACGCTTGTAAGGGCGCAAAAAGCGTGATAGGCGTGTTGTTGGGCGCGGCGCAAAACACGGCGTCGGAAGCAGGCGTCGTCAAACCCGGCTTCAGCGGATTCGGAAATTCCGTAAACGCGGTTTCGCTGTCCGACGCGCAGACGGGAGGGGATATATTCACACGCGCCGTAAACACCGCGTTGAACGCGGTGATGAAACTCGTCGCGACGGGCATATCGATATACAACATCCAATTAAATCCGGCGTTCCTTCTGCCCGATAAAGATTTCGATACGGGTCAGTTGTTGGAATGCGCCCTAGGCGTATTTTACCTGGAAAACGCGCTGTCGTTAAATTCTTTGGGATTCAGCGCGGCAAGATCGGATAAGGTCTTTGCCCCCGAACTGACGGTGCAGGCAACGGGCAATTCCGGCGACGGCGCTCTGATAGACGGGATTTTTAAAAACGGCTACAAGATCTATAAAATAGGTATCCCGAGGGACGAATTCGGTATCCCGGACTTTAAATTTATATTAAAACTTGCGGCGCAGATAAATATCAATTTCGGGACGGAAAACCTGCTGGCAGCGCGTCTGATTTCAGGTTCTGTCGCCGAAGCCGTGGTGGCAGGAACGGCAGGCGAACGGCTCGGATTTTCGTTCTCCGGCAAGCCGTCCGCGCAAAGCGAAAACCTTAGCGATCTGTTGCTGGCGTTGGACGACGCGGAAGAATTTGCGGCGTTCGATCCCGAATATATCGGAGTCGTCGACGACTCCGGCAGGATCCGTAGCGCGCTGTTCAATTTTACGCATTCGGAACTGAACCGTGCGGTCAGCCGTTTTTCCACGGATATCAGACCCGAACAAAGGTGTCCGGCTGCGCCCGTTTCGCAAAAAGCAGTTGCGCTGAGATCTCATTCCGTGCCGATGCCGAAACTGATGATAATCCACGACGATTTCGCCGCCGAAGGCGCTTTCGTGCGCGCGGCAAGCGAACGCGGTTTCAAAGTTTCCGCCGCAAGAATCCAACACGATTATCCGCTCAGCAACGAAAATCTGCGTTCGATACGGGAAAGGATAGCGTCTTCCGATATGCTTGCTATCTGCGGCAGAAGCGTGGGCGGAGTCTATTCCAATGGCGGAAAGCTGGAAAAACTGCTGACATCGCCCGTAGTCAAAGACGCTTTGAACGAATTGACGTACAGGAACGAAGGATTGATACTGTCTACGGGGCTGGGAAGCAAGATAATCGCGGAAATGGGGCTGTTGTCGCGCGGAAGCACCGAATATTCGGGGATATCGGGACTCTCGTTTTCGGCGGCGGCGTGCGCCGACCGCACCCCGAAACTTCCGGGGATCAGGATCTCGAACCGCTATTCGCCGATGCTGTCGGAGGTAAAGATAGGCGGCAGGTATCTGGTTTTGCCCGGCGGAGTCGATATGCGGCTGACGGTTCAAAAAGATGTACTGTTGGAATTACAGACATCCGGACAGATAGCCGCTCAATTCGTCGATCCGACAGGAATGCCGACGCTGGCTTTTCCGTTCAATCCCGACGGCTCCGATTCGGCGATAGCCGCGCTGAGTTCGCCCGACGGCAGGGTGCTCGGCTTTTTCTGTCTTCCCGAAAAGACTTCGTTTCTGAAAGGCTCCGGAGATCTGTTGGACGGGATTTTCCTTTCCGCTTATCATTATTTTTGCGCTCAGGGCGGAATAGAATAAACGCATTTTTATATCCTGCGCCCGATTCTTTCAAAGGGCAAATCACAAAAGTGCTAAGGTTAAAAAAACAGGGCGCAAGCTGCGCCCGATTATTTTAAAACGTATATGACCGCTGTCCGGATTATGAAGAAAGGGCGCAAACTGCGCCCTTATCCTCGGTTTGGTGCGGTCGATGGGACTTGAACCCATACGGAGTTACCCATACGCCCCTCAAACGTACGCGTCTGCCGATTCCGCCACGACCGCATTTTCAGTGCGGATTTTATATTAGCATATTTCGAAAGCGTTTGCAACTTATTTTTACAGTTTTTATATGGCTTTATTGGATGCGTACGCCGTTCGGAAGTATTGCGTCGGGGCTGTCGACGCTCCTTGCGCGTATTCCGTATCCGAATCGGGAAACGGATAACGCTTTTAACAGAAAAGGTTTAATGTTTTTGCTATGTACGAACGTATTGTAACAAAATGCCGATTGTGGTATCATATTTATCGGACAGCCGCGTTCAACGGCGGCTTCGGAGGAAAAATGCTGGACAAACTATACGAAACGGGCAGACCTTTGATTGCGGTGCACCGCGGAAAAAACGGCGGAGCGATCGCCGAAAATACCGTATATTCCGCGCTGAACGGGTTTAATTGCGGCGCCGACATCGTCGAATTCGACGTGCAAGGCACTCTGGACGGGAAGATAGCCGTCTTTCACGGCGGAATGGAGCGCAAAATACTTTTTCCGTCATTTCCGCCCGTCGCGCTGTCGCTGATGAGCGAATTGAAAAAGCGCAAATTCCGCGCTCAGTATTGCGGAACGCTTAGATACGGTATTTTCGAGTTGGAGGAGTACCTGGAGGCGTTAAAGGGCAAAGGTATTTTGAATTTCGACAGGATATGGTGCGCCGATATCGGGAAATGCCTGGAAACCGTCAAAAAATTGGATATGTTCGATCAGGTGCTGTTCAAAGGTCAGGTCCGAGGGGCAAAGAACAAACTGCTGGATTACCTGCGTTTGTATCCCGACGCATGGTTTATGCCGATATGCAAAAGCGCAGCCATGTACGAAACGGCGAAAGCCGAATGTCTGAAACGCGGCATAACCGTCCGCGGCACGGAAGTCCTGTTCCGCGACGAGGGCGATCTGTTCGCTTCGGCGGAATTCGTGGACTCGGAGCGTAAGGCAGGGCGTTTCGTATGGGCAAATTCTATAGATCTGGACGGCGATCCCGATATGTGCGCGGAACACGGAGATCTGTACGCCATGTTTGACGGAGAGGACAGGCATTGGGGCTTTCTGACCGAACGCGGTTACCGGGTCATACAGACGGACTGGCCGGAGGTATTAAAAAAATACCTTGACGCGAAATATCGGTAAATGCGGTTGAGGGCACCCCTTTAAGCGGTTACGGAAACCCGTTACGGAAGATTTCGGATATCGTTTTTTGCGGTTCGGACGGCGCGGAGAATCGGGTAAAAGTTGCGTCGCGCGATATTTGCTCTTGAAATAATGCCGGAAAAGTGGTATTATTGCATATAATATTAGGAACAGAAAAGGAGCATGAAAGGAGCATATATGAAACAGATAATAGCCGTTGCCGGCAACGCCGCAGTGCCGGAAAGCAGTATTAATTTCAAATTGGCTTACGATACCGGCAAAGCCATAATAGATCACGGATACAGATTGCAATGCGGCGGATTGGACGGAGTAATGCTTGCGGCGTGCAAGGGCGCCAGAGCTTCGGAAAAATACACCGAAGGCGACATTATAGGGTTACTGCCTTCGTTCGATCCCAAAACCGCAAACGAATACGTCGACGTCATAATCCCGACGGGGCTGGACGTTTTCAGGAACGTCATAGTCGCTTCGGCTTCGGCGGTGATCGCCGTGGGCGGAGGCGCGGGGACCTTGTCCGAAATTGCCAACGCGTGGGCTTTAAAGAGGCTGGTGGTAGGATATAAAAACGCCGATGGCTGGAGCGCGAAACTCGCCGATACCCGTTTGGACACCAGGATCCGCTACCCCGACATTCCCGAAGACAGGGTGTTCGGCGTTACCACCGCGGAGGAAGCTCTTTCCGTCATAGACAAATACGTTTCCAGATACACAAGTTACCATAAGGGGATCACTCCGGGGGACAAATAGATATCGCCGTCGCCGAAGGGCGGCTATCAGAACGTATTTATAATTTTATATTGAAAAATTGCGCGCGGTAGTATATAATTTATATAAGTAAGCACTTCAGGGGATTGATAATGCGCAACCTATCGGAACAAAAGAAAATTTTTTCACCGCTTATAGCGTTGTTTTTTATGGCGATATTGTACGCCGCTATCTTCATAGTGTTTTACATGAACGCGATAGATATTACCGCGTCGCTGTTCGGCGTCAGATTTTACGATTTCGGCGAAGATGTGGTAAAAGTCGACGATTACGACATAGACGAGGGCGACGTAATGCTCTATATAGAGAAAGGCTCCAAAGTCATTGTCAAAGTCACCGAATTCGACGACCTGGAAGAAAACGATGCAATAGCTTTTTATTATAACGACGAAGGCAGCGACGTCATAGTCACAAAGATCTTCAAGGGCAAAGAATTGGGATTCGACGGCGAGATGGTCTATTACGTTCACGATCTGGATTCCGCCGAGATCGACGCCGTCAACATAGCTTCCGGGCATCTGTTGGGAGTCTACGTCGCGAGTGTGCCCGTATTGGGTACGATCAGCACTTATCTTACCGATTCGGCGGCGCTGATGTACGGGTCTCTGGCGGTTCTGGCTTTGATAATGTTCGGCATTCCGATCGCCGTTTTCGTACTCAGGATCAAAAAACGCCGTATCGGCAGCCCCTTCCCGGAGGGAGTCAACATCAACAAACTGAACACCGAGAATTTATATATTTACGAAACGATGAGGAAGTTTTTCGAAGAAGCCGGCGTGTTTACCCTGGACAAAGGCTACGATTGCGATCTTATCTATATAAATAAGCGGCTGTTTGCGATATTGCATTGCACCAACGGGCATATGTACGTCAATATAAACAAAAACTTCCAACGCTACGACGGCAAGATCGACCGCGCGGGATATATATGTATTCCTCACGCAAGCTCCATTCCGACGGCGCAAAAGAGGGTCAATTCGATATACAACGCGTACTTCAGCAACTTTAAGTATATCGATCGCCCGGTAAAACGCCCGGCGAAGCCGCAACAGAAAAAACGGTAAAAACCGATAAAGTAAAGGGCGTCCGACGGACGCCCTTATTTTTTTAATAAACTTACGGCGAAAAACCGTTCAGAGTACGGACAGGAGCAACAGCATCACCGGTATGGTCACAACGGAAAGCAAAGTGGCGACCGTAACCTGTTTTGCCGCCAGATCCGAATCTTTGTCGTAGATGGTGGAAAACATTATGACGTTCTGCGCGCAGGGCATTGCGGACATCGCTATCAGGTTCAAAGCTATCGGTTCTACGTTCATAAACAGCGACATCAATGCTGTGACTGCGACGCCGAACAGCGGAAAGAATATCAATTTTATGCCTGCGGCGATATAAACTCTGCCGTCCGAAAACAACTCTTTAAAGCGGATATCGGCTAATTTCAATCCCAGGAGCACCATTGCCAAAGGTCCTACCATATCCGCAAAAAGCGTCGTAACTTCGCGTATTCCCGAAACTATCTCGTAAGCGGCGCCCGAAAGAGTTTCGGCTTTCAGAAAATTCAGATTCAGCATAAATAAAGGCAGCGCAATTATGAAAGACAGCGTAGGCGGATTCAACAGCGCGCGTTTTAAACTGATATGCCGCTTGTCGCCCGTCAGGGCGAAATTCCCGACCGTCCAAGCCATAAGGTTGAAAGCCACAACGGATACCGTGGCGTACAGGATTATGACGTGATTGCCGGGAGCCATCAGCTGTAAAAATGGGATACACATATATCCGACGTTTCCGAAAGCACCGCCGTAGGCTATAACTCCGCCCGCGTCCCTTCCGAACGGAGCGAAGCGCATCGCAAACGAGCCTATAGCCAATACCGCGCCTATGGTCACGCAGGTAAACAGGAACACGACGACGACGTTTATCAAAACGTCGGGATCGTAAGCGGTATTCAGAAACGAATCGAAAGTAACGAAAGGCTGCAGGATATACAGCAACATCACCGACAGGAATTTGACGGTGCTTTCGGTATTTACCGAACGCATTTTGCCCAGGATAAATCCGGGCACCGCCATTAATAAAAGCATTCCTACGGATATCGCACCGGTAATAAAAAGTTCGCTCATTATTCCAGAATCCCGTAAGTAGTCAAAATTTGTTTTACGGCGTTCAGTTCCCTGGATCCGAAGTTATAGTACCCCAAAGCATAAGAAAGCCCCAAAAACGACACTTTCATCAAAATAGGGTTGTCGAATTCCGTCACATACAACATTCCCTTTATGATGTCCGTCAGATCGCGTCTGCCGTCTTCGTCCAGGCTGTCGGTGGCGTACACGTTCGCCAACAGATTTTTCAACCAATTTTCCAATTCCTCCTTTGCCTGTTCCGGAATGACCGCGGCGGAGATATTGTCGGGTTCGCCCACGATCGCGTTTTCGCCGGTGATCAGCGAACGGAAAGCGCGCGCGAAAGGTTTTATCACGGTATCGATGAATTTCTGGAAACATCCGTTAGAGGTGGAATCGGGAAAATACTTAGTCACGAAATCGGTTACGGAGATTTTGCGTTTGTCGAATTCCAACAACAGTCCCACCGTCAGAGCGACCGCGCTCTTATTCGATTTAGGCAATTTGAATTCGCCCGTTTCGGTGCATTTTTGCAGTTCCGAGGCAAAAGAAGTGGTGCTTGCGGCTTCTCTTACGACGTGCAGGTATTCGGGCGTAGCCGCCAGGGTGCGCAACAAATTTGAAAAAGCTCTGTCCACGATTATCAGTCTGGAATCGCAAATCGCTTCTATACAGCCGTCGAATTTATCGGTGATCTGCATATCGTCCTCCCGGAATGTGCTTTAATATACATACTATAACATAAATTTCGGGAAATGTCTTGCAAATGGCGGCAGTTTATAGTATAATCAAAATCGGTTGGTTGCCATAGCAACAAAATTTTTGCAGGGAAAAGGAGCGTTTCAATGAATATTTTCAGGATTTTGAAAAAAAACCGTTTGTTTTGCGATTTTGACGACAGGGAAATCAACAAAATGTTCGATTGCCTGCACGGACACATCCACAAATATTCGCGCGGCAGGGTAGTCGCCGAGGAAGGTCAGCCCGTGGAAGAAATCGGGATCATATTGGAAGGAAGCGCGGTAAAGTTCCTCAGAAAACCCGACGGCAGCCTTGTAAACTGCGGCGAATTGGAAGTCGGAGATATGTTCGGCGAAGTCGAAGGGTATACCCGCGAAAAAGCGTTTACCACGTCGGTCGTGCTTGCCGAAGATTCCACGGTATTGTACATATCCATACCTTCGATAGTAAAACAATGCCAGAACAACTGTCCGCATCATCAAAAGCTTCTTGAAAATATGCTTTCCTGTCTTGCGGAGCGCATCGATTTAATGAATACCGATCAGAAGTATTTAAAGATTAAAAGTATGCGCGGAAAGATATCCAAACTGTTCTACGATAAATTCCTGCAACAGGGGACTACGACCATTCACCTTGGCTTCAACCGCAACGAAATGGCGGAGTATCTGAACGTTTCGCGTCCGTCGATGTCCAGGGAAATGATAAACATGAAAAACGACGGGATCATTTCCTACAGAAAGGACGAAATAATCATACACGACCCCGATAAGCTGAAAGAACTTGCCGATTGCGCGAAATAGAACGATGTCTGCCGGATACATAGTATTGATCGTCGTCGGTTGTCTGGCGGTTGCTGCGGCAATAGCATATATAAGGTTGTATTTTTTCGTCAAAACCTTTGTGCAGCCCCCGAAGCGTTCAGACGAGGAACTGATAAAATACGAAAAGGAAGTTAAAAAGTTTTCGGACGAATGGCTGGACGAAAAATACGTTCCCGTCGAATCGGTTTCGCGTTTCGGATACAAGCTGCAAGGTTATTATTACGATTTCGGCAACGAGGGAACGGTAGTCTGCCTGCACGGCCACAATTCCTCGCACATTTCCCAAATGAAATATATGGAGCTTTTTAAAAAGCTGGGGTTCAACGTCTTCCTTGTGGATCACAGGCGTTCCGGAAACTCCGGAGGGAAATGCGTTACGTTCGGCGCCAAGGAAAAATACGACGTGCTGACCGCGCTTGAAAACCTGAAAAAGCTTTATCCGGACCTGAAGATATCCGGGCTGTTCGGCGAAAGCATGGGCGCCGCGACGGCGATGCTGGTTGCGCCGCAAATTCCCGGTTTGGGATTCCTTATCGAATACTGCGGGTACGCAAACTTCGAAGGATTGCTGATCAAATACATAAAGAACAAACGGCTCAGAAAGCTTGCGGTCTTTTTGATATCCACGGTTACGAAACCGTTTTTCGGATTTTTGCCGAAGGAATGCGACGCCGCCGCGGCGTTAAAGAATACCGATTGTCCCATGCTGATAATGCATTCGCTTGCGGACGAAGTCGTGGTGTACGAAAATTCCGAGATATTGAATCGCGTCAGACCCGACGCGCTGAAAGTCGTTTTTGAAAATTCCTGCCACGCGCGTTCCCTGATAATGTATCCGGAACGCTTCGAAGGGGCGGTAAGGGAAATAATCGAACGATCCGAAAGCGTCGCCGAAAAGGCTGACGCCGGCGAATAAGCCGTCAGAAAAAGTCGCAAAACAGGCGACGGAATTCAGCGGTTTTCCGGAGGGATATTATGTCAAACGCCAGAGTCGACGAGGCAAAAAAGCGTATCAGCAGACAGTTATGGGAGGACAGGCAGAGCCTTTCTCCCGAAACTATGCCGGATCCTGCCAAACCTGCGCGATCCATAAACATTTCGAAACGCGCCGTCTTCATAGGCGCGGCGGTGGTGCTGGCTCTGTTCATTACCGCGTACGTTCTGACATTCGTTCTTGAAAAGGGAGCTTATCAAAGGAATTCCGAAGGTTCGATAATTCCCGGAACCTATGCCGAGGATCCTTCTTTGGACGGCATAACCTGGTGGCAGTTCCTGTTGGCGCCGCTGATGATACTGTTGCCTACGTCGGAAGGGTTCATGACGGTATGGGCGATAATCATACTGCTGTTTATCATAGGAGCCGTGTTTACCGCGCTGGACGCCACGGGTATCATGGTGTATATGGTGGAATACCTGAATAACAAGCTGGGACACAGGAAATATTTACTGCTGTTTTTGCTGTCGTTCGCGTTTATGTTCCTTGGCAGCACGGCGGGGATGTTCGAGGAAATGATACCCTTGGTGCCGGTAGTCGTTATGCTGTCGTATGCGATGGGCTGGGACGCGCTGGTCGGGTTGTCGGTTTCGGTAATTGCAGGCTGTTTCGGATTTTCGGCGGGGGTCATCAATCCTTTCACGGTGGGAGTGGCTCAGACCATCTGCGGATTGCCGATGTATTCCGGGATAGGACCCAGACTGCTGACTTTCGCTTTGGCTTACATAATATTAATGGGATTCGTCTATCCTTATGCCAGGAGGATAGAAAAATGCCCCGAAAAGTCGCCCGTTTATAAAGAGGACCTGAAAAGGAAACAGGATTTCCATTTCCGCCTGAACGATTTCACGGAGGACAAGGGTAAAAACAAAGCTCTGTTATGGTTCGGCATCTGGATGCTGACGATAGTCGCGTTTGCGATCATATCCATAGCCGTACAGGCGCTTGCGGACTACCTTATGTATATCATTCTGGCGATATACGTCATTGCCGGGGTAGGCGCTTCGATGCTCTGCGGATTAAAAGGCAAAGCGTTGTTAAAGGAATTGGGCGGCGGAGCGTTAAGGCTGTTGCCGGCGGTAGTCCTTATACTGATTGCCGGAGGCATACGTTATGTGGTGGAAGAAGGGGATATTATGGATACCATCCTCTTCCATTTCATCAATCTGATAGGAAACTCCGGCGGCTTCGGAACGACGCTGATACTGTATCTGATAATCTTCGTGTTCGAACTGTTTATCCAATCCGGCTCCGCGAAAGCGTTGCTGCTGATGCCGATGATATTCGATATCTGTACGCTGGTGGGCGTCGATCCGCAGGTGGCGGTGCTGGCGTTTGCGTTTGCGGACGGCTTTTCCAACGTCATTCTGCCCACCAACGCAGGGCTGTTACTGATATTGGGACTGACGACGGTGGACTACGGGACTTGGTTCAAATGGAGCATAAAGATACAGCTTACGCTGTTCGCCGCGACGATAGGAGTGCTGGCGATAGCGCAATATCTGATCTACGTTTAGAATTCAATACGAAAAGGAGTATGTTTAAATGACCGAATTCGAAAAGATAAAGGCAAGAGACAAAAAATATTTTATGAATACCTACTCTCCGGCAGACATAGCGTTCGTATCCGGGGAAGGCTGCTATCTTACCGATTCCGAAGGCAAACGCTATTTGGATTTTCTGGGCGGTATCGCGGTGAACGCGTTGGGTTACGACAACCCCATATTCACGGAAGCGATAACCGAACAGGCGCATAAAGTGGCGGTGGTTTCCAACTATTTTTATTCCGAGCCGCGCGGTTTAATGGCGGAACAGCTGCTGAAGGGCACGAAATTGGGCAAAGTCTTTTTCGGCAACTCCGGCGCCGAAGCGAACGAATGCGCCATAAAACTTGCCAGGAAGTATTTTTACGTTCGCGGAGAGCATCGCTACAAAATAGTTTCCGCGCTGCATTCCTTCCACGGCAGGACGCTTGCCACGGTTACGGCGACGGGACAGAAACAGTATAACAAACCCTTTTCTCCGCTTCCGGTAGGCATAGGCGTGTACGTTCCTTTTAACGACGTCGCAGCATTGGAAAAGGCGTTGGACGACCCCGAAGTGGCGGCGTTTATGGTGGAACCGATCCAAGGCGAAAGCGGAGTTGTCCCGGCTACCGCGGAATATATGAAAGCGGCAAGGGAGCTTACCGCAAAACACGGCGAATTGCTGATTCTGGACGAAGTCCAAAGCGGCGCGGGGCGCACCGGTACGTTTTGGGCATTCGAACGTTACGGGATAGAACCCGACATCGTGACCGCCGCGAAAGGTATCGGCTCCGGAGTCCCGATCTCGGCGTGTATGGCAACCGACGAAGTGGCGGACGCTTTCAAACCGGGCGATCACGGCACCACTTTCGGAGCAAATCCTCTGTGCTGCGCTGTGGGGTACGCAGTCTGCAAAAAAATCCGCGAACCCGGCTTTTTGGAAGCGGTGAACAAAAAGGGCGAGCACCTGAAATCGGCGTTGAAAACCATTAAATCGCCTTATATAAAGGACGTGCGCGGAGTCGGTCTGTTCGTCGGAATGGAAATGGAAAACGAGGAGATCGCCGTTAAGATCTATAAAACGATGCTGGAACGCGGATTCGTTCTGAACGTGGCGGGGCACAAGGTTATGCGTTTCGTTCCGCCTTTGATAATCACGGAGGAGCAGATCGACGCAATGGTAAGCGAATTGAAACAGGTCGTCGAATCCGTCTAAAACAAGTTACGATCCGAAAAAACCGCCCGGACAGGGCGGTTTTTTATGCGTTTGATTTGATTCCGACGGTTTCCGTTTATAAAGTTTACGCGTTTTCCTTTGCGGCTTTTATGAATTCGCGGAACAGGGGGTGAGCTTTGTTCGGACGGCTTTTGAATTCGGGATGGAACTGTACTCCGACAAAGAATTTCAATCCGGGGATCTCGACGGCTTCCACCAACCTTGCGTCGGGGGAAGTCCCGGCGACAGTCATTCCGCCGGCTTCGAAATCGGCGCGATAGGCGTTGTTGAATTCGTAGCGGTGGCGGTGGCGTTCGTATATCGTTTCCGCGCCGTAGGCTTTTTCCATGGCGGTGCCGGCTTTCAATCTGCACGGATATGCGCCCAGGCGCATTGTGCCGCCTTTCGGGATCACTCCGCGCTGATCGGGCATAAGATCGATGACTTTATAGGGGCTGTCGGCGTCGAATTCGGCGGAGTTCGCGCCTTTAAATCCCAATACGTCCCTTGCGTATTCGATGACGGCAGTCTGCATTCCAAGGCAGATACCGAGGTAAGGGATATCGTTTTCTCTGGCGTAGCGCGCCGCTGCGATCTTTCCTTCGATGCCTCTGTCGCCGAAGCCGCCGGGCACCAAAATGCCCTTGCAGCCTTTCAGCAATTCGCCGGCGGACTGCGCGTTGACCTCCTCCGCCTCCACCCAACGGATGTTCACTTTGACGTCGTTGCAGAATCCGCCGTGGCGCAGAGCCTCGGCAACCGACATATATGCGTCGCGCATTTTCACATATTTCCCCACCAAAGCTATCTCCGTTTCCTCGGTGGCTTTACCGATGCGGAAGCACATATCTGCCCATTCGCTTAAATCGGGTTTCGGGGTCCATAAACCCAATTCACGGCATACCACTCCGGACATATTCATCTTTTCGAACATCAGCGGAGCTTCGTAAATGTTTTTTACGGTAAGGCTTTCTATAACGCAATCCGGCTTTACGTCGCAAAACAACGCCAGCTTTTGCCTGGTGGCTTCGTCCAGAGGCATATCGCATCTGGTGACGACTATATCCGGGGAAATCCCCATACTCCTCAGTTCCTTTACCGAATGCTGCGAAGGCTTTGTCTTCTGTTCGCCGGAACTTGCTATATACGGCACCAACGTAACGTGGACGAACAGGCAATTGCTTCGGCCTTGTTCGCGGCTTACCTGGCGTATGGCTTCGATGAACGGCTGCGATTCGATATCCCCGATGGTGCCGCCGATCTCCGTCATCACGACGTCGGCGTCCGATTTTTCGCCGACGGCGTAGATGAAATCCTTGATCTCCCCGGTAATGTGCGGTATCGTCTGTACGGTTTCGCCCAGGTACTTGCCTTCGCGTTCTTTGTTAAGCACGTTCCAGAACACCTTGCCCGTGGTAAGATTGGAATACTTATTCAGGTTTTCGTCGATGAACCGTTCGTAATGCCCTAAATCGAGGTCGGTTTCCGCGCCGTCTTCGGTAACGAAAACTTCGCCGTGCTGATAGGGGCTCATCGTTCCGGGGTCTATGTTTATGTAAGGGTCCAGCTTCTGGGCGGCGATCTTCAGCCCGCGCGCTTTCAAAAGCCTTCCCAGCGACGCCATTACGATGCCTTTTCCCAATCCGGAGACGACGCCTCCCGTTACAAAGACGTACTTGATGATTTTTTTTGACATTATACGGTCCCTCCTTTTATATGCTTTCCGTTAATTGAATACGAATAAAATAGACTCACGGTTAATTCTGATAGGTCCTGAGTATGCTTTCCGAAACTTCCGTTTTCGAAATTCTGCGGTTCATGGCTTCGCGTTCGATATAATGGTGAGCTTCGTTTTCGGACATATTCAGCGCAGACATCAAAACGAGTTTGGCTTGGGAAACCATACGCATTTCGCTTAGGCGCGAAGCCATCCTTTCTTTTTCGCGGCGGATACGCCCCGCGCCGGCCGCGGAAGCGGCAATGATCGCGGTCAGCATATCCGATCGGATAGGGGGCTCCAGGATAAAAACGCCTTTTTCCTGCAGGCGGCGTCTGACGTCTTCGGAGACGTTCTTCGTCAGCCATACGAACGCCGAAAAATTCGTGGAAGCCACGAAATCGACGAAGTCTGCGGTTTTTTCGGAATAATCGGAATATAAAACGATACAATCGTAGTCGCGTTCGGCGGCAAGCGACGCCGCGATGGAAAGGCTGTCCGTCGGAGTCGGCAACAAACCTGCCGCTTTCACCGCGGCGGTAAGTCTGTCGGAATACTTTGCGGCAACTACCAACGCTATCATAGCCTTTTCCTCAGCAATATATGTATGAGAATATAATATAAACGGGCGTTTGCGGTCAACGGATATTCGAAATTCGTTCCGGGAAAACGGCTTTTTTTTCCGAGGCTTATTTTTCAAATCCGCTTGACTTGGAATAGCTATTAATATAAACTGTATGTTGTTCTCCCCCATTGAAAAACAAATCCGAAATGAGGTGAAAACTTCAGATTCAACATAAGAAAGTCCGAATTTTTTTTAAATCCCGGCAATTTGAAAAGCTCGCGGAGGGCGTATGATAAAGGATATTTTCGGTTCGTTGGTTTTTAACGATTCGGTTATGGCAGGGAGGCTGCCGCCGGATACCTACAAAGAGTACAAAGACTGCATTCGTTTGGACGCGCCGCTGTCGAAAGAGGTGGCGGACGTCGTGGCGAACGCGATGAAGGATTGGGCGATCGAACACGGCGCCACTCATTTTACGCATTGGTTCCAACCGATGACGGGAGTTACGGCGGAAAAACACGAAAGTTTCCTTTCTCCGACCGGCGACGGCAAAGCCATAATGGAATTTTCCGGGAAGGAGCTGATAAAAGGCGAACCCGACGCTTCGAGTTTCCCCTCCGGCGGTCTGAGGGCTACTTTCGAAGCGAGAGGTTATACGAATTGGGATCCCAGCTCCTACGCGTTCATAAAGGACGGAGTTTTGTGCATTCCCACCGCGTTTTGTTCGTACACCGGCGAAGCGTTGGATAAAAAGACTCCGCTTCTCAGATCCATGGAGGCGGTGAACAAAGAGGCTCTCCGACTGCTGAAAGCGATAGGCGTTACCGAATACAAGCACGTTTACACCACGGTAGGCGCGGAACAGGAATATTTCCTGGTTTCGAAAGAGGATTTTTCCGCCAGGAAGGATCTGCGCTTTACCGGCAGGACTCTGTTCGGTGCCAGACCTCCGAAAGGGCAGGATCTGGAGGACCATTACTTCGGACCCGTCAATCCGACAGTATCCGAATATATGCGCGATCTGGACGAAGAGTTATGGAAATTGGGCGTCGCAGCAAAGACGCGCCATAACGAAACCGCGCCCGCGCAACACGAATCCGCACCCGTATTCGCCACCGCCAACATAGCGGTAGACCATAACCAACTTACTATGGAAGTGATGAAACGGGTTGCCGCAAAGCACGGTTTGGTATGCCTTTTGCACGAAAAACCGTTTGCCGGCGTTTCCGGTTCCGGCAAACACGACAATTGGTCTTTGGAAACGGATACGGGCGTGAACCTGTTGTCGCCGGGAGGGCATCCGTACACCAACTCGCGGTTTTTACTGTTCCTGTGCGCGGTGATCACCGGAGTGGACAATTACGGGGATCTGCTGCGGATATCCGTTGCGGGAGCAGGAAACGATCACAGATTGGGCGGTCACGAAGCGCCTCCCGCGATAGTGTCCTTGTTCCTGGGCGATGAATTGTGGGAAATGTTGAATTGCATAGCTTACGACCGTCCGTACGTCAGGCACGACGGGCTGAACGTCGAAACGGGCGTGCATATTCTGCCCCGTTTCGAAAAGGACTCCTCCGACCGCAACCGTACTTCGCCGTTTGCGTTCACGGGCAACAAATTCGAATTCCGTATGCCCGGCGCTTCGATGTCCGTTTCCGAACCTACAACGGTGCTGAACACCATAGCGGCGGACGCCATGCGCGAATTTTCGGAACGCATAGAAAACGCGCGCGATATACAGGCGGAAATAAAAGCCGTTATTACCGAAACGGTGAAAGAACACGGCAGGATAGTGTTCAACGGCAACAACTACTCCGCGGAGTGGCGCGCGGAAGCCGTAAAACGCGGACTGACCGAATACAAAAACACCGCCGAAGCTCTGCCGCATCTGACGGACGCCAAAAACATAGGGGTATTCGTGCGGAACGGAGTGTTCACCGAATCGGAATTGCGCTCCAGAAAAGAAATTTATCTCGATAATTACTGCAAGACGATCTCCATAGAAGCGTTGACGGCGTTGGATATGGCGCGGCAGCAGATACTTCCGGCAATAGCCGCTTATATCGCCGAACTTTCTGCGTCGGAGCGCGGATTAAGCGCGATAAACGCCGAAGCTCCCATGGCGGAGGATATGAAAAAGCTGTCTTCCCTGTACGCCGCGGGCAAGGAGCGTATCGCCGATTTGGAGGCGGCGCTGTTCAAAGCGCGCGCACGCGGATCGGGTCAGGCGGCGGCGAATCTGTATGCCGAGGAAGTCCTGCCCGCGATGTTGGGACTGCGCGTAGTGGCGGACGAAGCCGAACTCATCGTTTCCGAAGAATGCTGGCAGTATCCGAAGTACGACAAATTGCTTTTCGATATCTGACGGTTGGCGCGGCGGAAATACCCGACAAAAAATTACCCATACCCGCGTATGGGTTTTTTGTTATCGGCCAAGCTTAATTTATAAGGAATGGCGTTTGACAGGCAGGGAAATTTCGGGTATAATTTATTCATTAATCACCAAAGAGGCGCAGTATGAAACTTTTGGAGGACATGATCTTAAAATACGGCGAAGTCAGACCCGGAAACGTTTTGAAAGTCGACAGCTTTTTAAATCACCAAATCGACGTAAAGTTGGTCGAAAAGCTGGGCGAAGAACTGTACAAAGCTTTTAAAAACGATAATATCACAAAGGTTTTGACTATCGAATCTTCCGGTATCGCGATAGCTATGATGACGGCTTTGAAATTCGGCGTGCCGATGGTGTTCGCTAAAAAGAGAAAGACGATAAATCTTTCCGACGACGTATATACCGCGCCCGTTCACAGCTATACCAATAACCGCGATTACGAGGTCATGGTCAGCAAGGATTATATAGGAAAGAACGACGTCATTCTGATAGTCGACGACTTTTTGGCAAACGGCTGCGCCCTCAGAGGGCTTATCGATATCGCGCACCGCGCCGGAGCTACCGTGGCAGGCGCAGGTATCGCTATCGAAAAAGGGTTCCAGGGCGGCGGCGACGTTTTGCGCGCGGAGGGACTGAAAATCGTTTCTCTTGCGGTGATAGAAAAAATGAGCGACGACTCGTTGACCTTCAGGAAATAATCATAGCGGGCTTTTGCCCGCTTTTTTAATTAAACTTATACGGAGTGAAAAGATGACTGATTACACCGAAAAAATTCTGGACGGCAGGGCGGTTGCCAAACATATCGAGGCTGAAATAGCCGCAGAAATAGAAAGAAAAGCAGCTTCGGGCGTGCAACGCCCCGTGCTTGCGACGATAATAGTCGGCGAAAATCCTTCGTCGGTCACTTACGTCAGGATGAAAGGCAACGCCTGCAGACGCGTCGGCATCGAACCCAGGAAAGTCGAATTGCCCGAACAGACCACTACGGAAGAACTTATAAAAGTCATCGACGATCTGAACGCCGACGGAAACGTGTACGGCATACTTTTGCAGCACCCGGTACCGCGCCAAATCGACGAACGCGCCTGTTTCGACAGGATCGCTCCCGAAAAAGACGTCGACGGCGTAGGCGTGAACTCGTTGGGAAAGACTGCGTTGGGGCTTCCCGGTTACCGCGCCGCCACCGCCCAAGCCATCATGAATATCCTTGATTATTACAAAATCCCTCTGCAGGGCAAAGAAGCGGTGGTCATAGGCAGATCTCCCATACTCGGCAAGCCGGTCGCGATGTTGCTGTTGAACGCCAATTGCACCGTCACCGTCACGCATACGAAGACGGTGGGTATAGGCGACGTCGTCCGCCGCGCGGATATCGTAGTAGCCGCTTGCGGAGTGCCGCGCTTTGTCCGTCCCGAATGGGTAAAACCCGGCGCGGTGGTGATAGACGCCGGTTATAACGCCGGAAATATCGGCGACGTGGACGAGGGCGCGTTCGAAAACGCTTCGTTGATGACCCCCGTTCCGGGAGGAGTGGGACCGGTCACGATCGCCACTCTGATGCAGCAAACGATGCTTTCGTTCCTGAAAAGGAACTGAGTCCGAAAGGCGTTTTAAATTTTAAACATAACAAAGAACCGGCTTTTTCAGCCGGTTCTTTGTTTCAAATCATATCGTGCCGTACGATCAGGCGTTTCGGCAAATTCAGCCCTTCAATTCCGACAAGGCAAAGGTCGTGAATTTTATGTCCTCGTGCTTTGTGCAGTCTTCGAACAATACGGCGATTCTGCCGTCGGGGAGCTGAGCCGCGGAAGAATAAACGAATTCTCCGTCGGTTATCAACAGGCTGCGCGGGAAGGTCTTTCCGCCGTCGAAGGAAAGTCTTGCCGTTCCCATACGGCGTTTTTTGGGGTCTGCCGCATTTATCGTCAAAATGGCTTCCTTGCCGTCTTCCTCCACGCGGAGCGCGGTGATTTGGCATACGCACTGCGGCAGCTGTTCGTGCAATACGGGCTCGCTCCAGGTGATGCCGCTATCGTTTGAACGGGATACCATGATCAGACGTTTGGGATGATGATTCCTTAAAAACCATACCAATTCGCCCGAATCCAATTCGACGACCTGGCTTTCGGTAAGGTAGGTTCTCATCGGGAAGATCAACGGATTTTCCTTGCCGATATATCTGCCGCGGATAGGGGGAGTTTCGGTGACGGACCAGCTGTTGCCGCCGTCGTCGGAGTATATGATCGCCGTGGTCAGCTTCATCGGGAGTTTGCCCAATCCGTAATATATCGGGAAGATCAGTCTGCCGGCGTGTTCGCCGTGCCTTAATTGGATACCGTTTGCGGGACCGGAGCCTATGAAGTGCCAGCCTTTGCCCTTTACCGCGGGGTTGAGTTCCAACGGCTTCGACCAGGTCTTGCCGTGATCGTCGGAACGGATCAGCATCAGGTAGGAGGTTTCGTACAATTTATAACCGCCTTCGCCCGTCAGTACGTTTCCGCCGCTCCAGCTGCCGTCCGCCGCTACCGCAATCTTTTCGGAGCCGCCGACTTCGTTCATTTCGCCGTCCTTCCAAAGGAATTTTTTACCGTTTCCCGTGACGATCCTTGCGCCGTTTTCGTATCCGGTGCCTTTTTTGCAATTCAGGATCCCTATGCCGGCGGGCGTCATGGAATATAACATAAATACGGCGTCCTGCTTTGCGTCGTACAACATAGCAGGATCTATAGCCGCGGCGGAATGTTTTTTGTCCTTACCCACCATTTGAACGGCGGTAATCTGTTCCGACCAGGTCTTTCCTCCGTCTTCGGAAATTCGCACGACTTTATCTATGCGGTTGGGGTTGTCGGATCCGGTAAAAAAGCGTTCGTCCGCAGCCGCCACCAAAGTGCCGTCCTTTGTAACTACCACGGACGGAATGCGATAGTTTTCGGCATTGCCCGTAGCTTTAGAAAATACAATCGAAAAATTATCCATAATGCCTCCTATTGCAACCATTATATCTTAAAAAATTATTAATTACAAGCCAAACCGCCCATTTTCCGCGGATAAAAGGGAAGAATAAGCCGAAGCATCGCTTGCAAAAACCGGCTTTTTATGGTACAATCGCATACGCTCCCGTTAAAAATACGAAAGGAGTACCTTTCTGACAGAAGATATGAGGAAAGCCGCAATAATCGTAAACGCCTATCGCCGTCCCGTAAACGTTCTCCAGCAGGCGGAGCGTTTAAAAACGGAGCTTGAAAAAGTCGGTTTTTCGGCTGAAATTATCACGAACAGATATTTTTTATGCAGTATCCGCGACGACGGAACGGTATTTGACAAACTTGACGGTTACGAATTCTGTATCTATTTGGACAAGGATAAATATACTGCGGATCTGTTGGAAAAACAAGGTTTGCGCCTGTTCAACAGGGCGGAAGCCATAGAAAAATGCGACGACAAAATGACTACGCATATAGCTTTGTCGAACGCGGGAATACCGATGCCGAAGACCTTGCCCGGATTGTTGTGTTACACTCCCGACGAAAAGGTGCCGGAGGAAAGTCTGCGCATCGTTGCCGAAGAGTTGGGATTTCCGCTGATAGCAAAGGCAAGTTACGGTTCGATGGGTAACGAAGTGTTCCTGGTGAACGATTTCGGAAGCCTCAGAACCCGCGCCGAGGAATTGAAGTGCAAGCCGCATTTGTTTCAACGCTTTATCGCCTCCAGCCGCGGCAGGGATATCCGTCTGTCGGTGATAGGCGGAAAGTTCGTCGCCGCAATGGAAAGACGCTCCACGTCCGATTTCAGATCCAATATAGAACGCGGAGCCGTCGGCGTAGCGATCGATCCGCCGTCCGAAGTCGCGGCTATGGCGGAAAAAGCCGCAAAGATATTGGGATTGGATTATTGCGGAGTCGACGTGCTGATAGGGGACGAGGGGTATTATCTCTGCGAGGTCAATTCAAACGCCTTTTTCAAAGGGCTGGAAGCCGCCACGGGAGTCAATATCGCCGAAAAATACGTCCGTTACATCGTGTCCGTTGCCGACGGCGCAAAGCGCGGTTTATAAATCGGATTTTTCCGCCGCGCCGCGATCCCGCAATGCCCGTAAAATTCCATTTGACAAATGTTTATATAAAATGGATAAAAATTGCTTGAAAAAATCCTTCGCGTGGTTTATAATGTCTTAGGACTTCAAAAGGAGGTTTGACAGTATGATAACCAAAGATATGGTGATCGGCGACGTGTTGGACAACGCGAAGAACCCCGAAGCGGTCGCGGCAGTATTGATCGGAAAATTCGGCATGCATTGCCTGCAATGCCCTTGCTCCCGCAGCGAATCCATAGAGGAAGCCGCAATGGTCCACGGCGTAGACGCGGAAGTAATGGTTAACGCGCTGAACGAAGCAGACAATCAGTAACAATTTAAAATATTGGAGTATGGTGCAATGGTAGCACAAGGGACTCTGACCCCCTTGATGTAAGTTCGATTCTTACTACTCCTGCCATCTGATATAAAAATGCGGAATAATTTGTTTCCGCATTTTTTTATTTGCAAATTTTTATCTGTTAATTCGATTATCGGTTTCAATTTAAAGCGCGTTTCGGTGCGGACAGCTTTGGAATGCAAAGAAAATACAACGGAAAAATTTAAAAATTTGTATAAAAATTTATGTAAAAGTATTGACAAAAGTTTTGCGAAGTTGTATAGTATGATAGAAAAGGAGGCGCGTATGAAAAAGAGTATGTACAGCCTGATGTTGGCGGATGAGGTCGTAAAGGCGGTGGATGCCATGGCGCAGGAACAGGGTACAAACCGTTCCAATCTGATAAACCAGATCCTTGCCGAGCATTTATCGTTGGTAACGCCCGAAAAGCACGTCGGGCAGATTTTCGACGTCATAGGCGCGTTGATGGATAACCGCGGTGAATACAGGATGTATTCGGAACCGAATAATCTTACGATGTCTATCAAGAGCGTATTAAGGTATCATTACCGTCCTACGATACGCTACGAAGTCGAAATGCAAAGGAGTTTTACCAAAACTTACGGGCAGTTGAAAATATTGTTCCGTACCACTTCTTCGGAGCTGTTGCTGGAGCTGACGCAGTTTTATAAACTGTGGATGCAATTGGAAGGGATATATCTGCATAACTTCTTCGGCGACAATCCGCCGCGCTACGAAATGGAGCCCGGAAGGTTTACGAGGACGTTTGCCATATACGGCGAAGCCGCCTGTTCCGACGCCGAGATAGGCGACGCGATAGGCAATTACGTCGCGACTTTCGACGAGGTTTTGAAAGGGTATCTTTCGGGAGAATACAAAACCTTGTCGGATATGGAAAACAGGTATTTAGGGTACCTGAACAGCGGCGTTCGGTTGATCTGATTTCAAATTAAAGGGAGGTGAGATAATATATGAACGCACAAAAATTCACTAAAAAATCGCTGGAAGCGTTGCAGAGCGCGGAAAGTATAGCAATAGAAAATCAAAACATGCAGGTGATGCCCGAACACCTTACCTACGCATTGGTGGATCAGGACGGCGGGCTGATACCTTCGTTACTGAAAAAAGCGGGCACGGACGTAGACAAGCTGTTGGCTATGTTGGACGGCGCCATTCAAAAGATCCCCGCGGTCACAGGCTCCGGAAGGGAGTCCGGGAAGATATATATTTCTCCCGTTACCGACAAGATCCTGACGGGAGCCGAAAGGCTGGCGGATTCTTCGAAGGACGAATACGTTTCGGTGGAGCATATAATGCTGTCGATTTTCGACCACGCCACGGACGAACTGAAATCGATCTTCCGCGCGCTGGGAATTACTAAATCGACGTTCGAAACGGAGCTGAAAAAGGTCAAAACCGACCGCGTTACTTCGGACGAGCCCGAAAACGCGTATGACGCTTTGAATAAGTACGGATTCGATCTGGTGGAGCGCGCGAAACAACAGAAACTCGATCCCGTGATCGGGCGTGACCAGGAGATCAGAAACGTAATAAGGATATTGTCCAGAAAGACCAAAAACAATCCTGTGCTGATAGGCGAACCCGGCGTGGGCAAGACGGCGGTAGTCGAAGGGCTTGCGCAGCGTATAGTTCGCGGCGACGTGCCGGAGGGACTGAAGGACAAGACGATATTCGCGTTGGATATGGGCGCGCTGATCGCAGGCGCCAAATTCAGAGGCGAATTCGAGGAACGTCTGAAAGCCGTTCTTGCCGAGATCAAAAAGAGCGAAGGCAAGATCATTCTGTTCATAGACGAACTGCATACCATTGTCGGCGCAGGCAAATCCGACGGCGCTATGGACGCGGGCAACCTTTTAAAGCCTATGCTTGCGCGTGGAGAATTGCATTGTATCGGCGCGACGACCTTGGACGAATACAGAAAGTATATCGAGAAGGACGCCGCTTTGGAAAGGCGGTTCCAGCCCGTTACCGTGGACGAACCGACAGTCGAAGACACCATTTCGATCCTGCGCGGACTGAAGGAGCGGTATGAGGTTTATCACGGAGTCAGGATACACGATTCGGCTTTGATAGCGGCGGCAACGCTTTCGCACCGTTATATTTCCGACAGGTTCCTTCCGGATAAAGCTATCGACCTTGTGGACGAAGCTTCCGCTACGATCAGGACGGAGATCGATTCTATGCCCGGGGAAATGGACGATATCAGAAGGCGTATAATGCAACTGGAGATCGAAGAAATGGCGCTTTCCAAGGAATCGGACAAACTTTCCGCGGACAGGTTGGAAACCATTCGAAAAGAACTTGCCTCCGATAAGGAAAAGTTCAACGCGATGAAAGCCGAATGGCAGCACGAAAAGGAAAGCATTCACGCGGTTTCCGATCTGAAAGCCGAGATAGAAAAACTGAACGGCGAGATCGAAGCTGCGCAAAGGAACGGCGATTACGCTCTGGCGGCGGAGCTTAAATACGGCAAGCTGCCCGGGTTACAGCAGAAGCTGGATGCTGCCGGCAGCGAATCCGGCAAGAAATACACTTTGCTGAGGGACACCGTCACCGAAGAGGAGATCGCCAAAGTCGTTTCCCGTTGGACGGGCATTCCGTTGACGAAGCTGATGCAGGGCGAACGCGAAAAGATACTTAATCTGGGCGAGATACTGCATAAGCGTATAATAGGTCAGGACGAAGCCGTGACGAAAGTCACCGAAGCCATCATTCGTTCCAGGGCGGGTATATCCGACCCCAACCGTCCGATAGGTTCGTTTTTGTTCCTGGGACCTACGGGCGTAGGTAAGACCGAACTTGCCAAAGCGCTTGCCGAAACGCTGTTCGACGACGAGCACAACATCGTCAGGATCGATATGACGGAATATATGGAAAAATTCTCGGTTTCCAGGCTGATAGGCGCGCCGCCCGGATACGTCGGATACGGCGAGGGCGGTCAGCTGACCGAGGCAGTCAGAAGGAAACCTTATTCCGTAGTCTTGTTCGACGAGATCGAAAAGGCGCACCCCGACGTGTTCAACATACTGTTACAGGTATTGGACGACGGCAGGATAACCGATTCGCAGGGCAGGACGGTGGATTTCAAAAACACCATTATTATCCTGACTTCGAACCTGGGTTCGCAATTCCTGCTTGACGGCATAGACGAAAACGGCGAAATTTCCGCGGAAGCCAAAGAGAACGTCGAAAGGCTGTTGAAACAGAGCTTCCGTCCGGAGTTCCTGAACAGGCTGGACGAAATAGTGTTCTATAAACCTTTGACGAAACAGGACGTCGTAAAGATCGTCGAACTGTTGGTAAAGGGATTGGAAAAACGCTTGGAAGAAAGACAGCTGAAACTTGTCGTCACTCCCAAAGCCAAGGAACTGATAGCCGATTCCGGATACGATCCCGTATACGGCGCGCGTCCGCTGAAACGGTATATGCAAAGCAAGATCGAATCGCTGATAGCGAGGACGATCCTTGCCGACGATCCCGGCGCGGGAGATACCATAGAAGTCGGAGTAGACAACGGCGCTTTCAAAGTCACCGTCGTAAAAGCGCAATAACGACCTTTAAATTTAAAAAACCTGCGGTAAAAGCCGCAGGTTTTTTTATCGGCGCAGCCGAAAACCGGTATTTCCGCACCGCGTTGCGGCGGCTCAATTTTATATATTATTTAGGGTGTTTTCGTATTGACTGTTCCGTATATGTATGTTAATATATATTTAATTATATAAAAATGTGCAGGAGCGGCCTATGTTTCGTCTTTTCCGCAATTTAAAATCGATGACGTGGATGTTCGTAGTCATCGTTTTGCTTGTCACGGGACAGGCTGTTGCGGAACTTTTTTTACCGGAAAAGATGTCCGAAATTATAGACGACGGCATCTATATCGATTACGAACCTCTCTACAAGTACGAAGAAATGGAACGTCCGGACTCTCTGCCGGCGGTGGAATCCGACGCCACTTTGAAAGGCTACGACGAGGACACCATACCCGTTTTCGAAATGGTGGACGGTTTTTCGACGTACGATCTGCGCCAGGCGATCCAGGAAGAGGAATCCAAAGGCTCCGGCGGCGTGTCCGTCGATTTCGTTTTCAGAGATATTCCCGTAAAAGATTCCAAAGAACTTTTCGACAACGTCCTTACCCCGTTTATGGAAGGTTTGGAAGTCTATCAAAGACAGGCGTTCGATTGGCGTGACCAAAACGTCGACGAGGCGGATTGGGGAAATTGGACTCCCAATTTCCGTGAATCGCGCTATTTCAGCGACGAAGACAGGGAAGCGATCGCCAACGTCATCAACACGCTGTTGGTGTTCGAATACGATAAAGCCTCATTGGATTCCTCCTACAACCCCGATTCGATAAAGATCGACGAGGAAGACGAGCAGGCGGGCGATTCCGACAACACTATAACCGTAAACGATTTGTTGAACCAGGATCCCAGGGACGAAGATTCCGACGCGATGGCTTCCGAATCCAACCGCACGATATTGACGGCTTGCGTCAGCAGGATGAAACATTCCGTTTACGGAAACCTCGTGCCCATTCCGATAGACGAAAACGGCAACAGGATAGCTACCGACGAATACGGCAGACCTTTGGATCCGACGAAACTCATTTACGTTTATTCCGATTCCGACGGCAACGAAGTGGCTTCCGCCGAAGAATCATATACCGGTCGCCCCGATCCGATGCCCGATTACGAAGTCATAATCTGTAACAACGTATTGGCGTACGCTTATAAGTATGTAGGCGATAAATGGGTGGAAACTTCGCGCGGCATGACCGACGACGACGCCAGGAAAAAGGCAAAGGAGTACAACGAGAAAATTCTGACGGACGCCCTGATACGCAACAATAAACACTACGAGGATTTCACAGAGGACGAAATAGCTGCCATGGAGGACGGCATCTACGAAATAGTTTGGTGGGGATATACGGAAGCCGACGATATGGTGTATCTGAGTAACCTTTTAAGCTATCAGGACAAGTCCGCAAAGAAAATTCTGAAAGAATTGGATAACTATTACCGAATCGACGAGGAAACCGGCGCCAAAAGCTATCCTATGAAGGACGGCGGCACATTTGTCACGGAGTGGCGGCAATTCTGGGCTAAGCTGGGCAATTACCTCACTTTGTCGGCGACGGGAACGTCCAGAGAAGAATTCGAAGAGGAAATGGATAACGACGAAGTGGCGCGCTACGGTTCCGCCGTCGTCGAATTCAAAACTTATAAAGATATGATGCTCCCCGACGGGGAAACCACGCAGACCGACGATATGAATTTTATTTTGCGCCGCGGCGGTCTGATGCTGTTGCTGACGTTGGGAGCCTGCGCCGCGGCGATACTTGCCGCGATGTTCTCCAGCCGTTTGGCAGCGAACTTCTCCGCAATCATCAGAAGTAAGGTGTTCGG